>DASXJO010000124.1:0-4865 GCA_036497385.1 Candidatus Angelobacter sp.
GGAGCGAAAGCTTTTCTGGTAAGCGCCAAAAGAAAACTGGATCGCGCAGCAAAACGCTGGCAGGCAAGAGCATAACCCCTGAGGAGATTTGTCATGGCCGACAATACCAAAACCTTAAAGATGTGGCAGGAAGCAGCAGCCCAAACCAAAGAATGCCTGCCGCTGGAAACGCTGGAGCGGATGATGGACAACCCATCCGCCGACGCGAAAGCCGCGGCGCACCTGGCCGGCTGCGCGCACTGCCAGACTGAACTGGCCATGCTGAAGAACTTTGAACAGTCCACTCCGTCCGCCGATGAAGGCGCTGCCGTGGCCTGGATTGCCTCCCAGTTAAGTCGCCAGCAGAATGCTTCTGCCGCCCAGCAGAAAGTTGCCCGCGTTCCCTTCTGGCGCACCATGTTCCGCGTGCCGTATATGGCTGGAGCGGCGGCACTGGCCGCGGTGCTGATCTTTGGATTCTCTTTTTACCACGGAAATTCAGATGGGCCCGGCAAACTCAATCCTGGCCTGGGCGACGGAAATTTCCGTAGCGGCTCCATCCACCTTGTGAGCCCGATCACGGAACAGAATGCTCCACCGGCTGAATTCCGCTGGGATGCAGTCCAAGGCGCAAGCAGCTACCAAGTGGAACTGAAGGACGTTGCGGGAATCACGCTGGCCAGCGCCAAGTCAACGCAGAATGTTCTGCCGGTCACGCCGGAGATGAAGGCCAACATGGTTTCCGGCAAGCCGCTCAAATGGAAAGTAACGGCGCTGGATGCAAATGGAAAAGAGATCGCAAATTCCAGTACTGAACAGTTCAAGGTGCAGTAAATTCAAGGTGAAGTAAATTCAAGGTGAAATAAATTCAAGGTGAAATAAATTCAAGGTGAAATAAATTCAAGGCGAAGTAAGGAAACTGCAAGATGCGGATGAAATGAAGGTGGGAAATCAAGCTCGCCCACTACTAAGGTGCGTCATCCCGATGGGCGTAAGCGAGCCCGCGCTTTCATCAGCGGGAGAGTAGCCCAGAGGGACCTTGTGTTAGCTTTTATAAAACCGCTCGCGCAGCGAGCTTCTTCCTTCGCCGCAATCTCAGGAAGATAAACACTGCGAGCGCAATGAGCAGAACAGGTAAAGCCAGGGCCTGCCATGGAACAAATCGCGGAACAGGCTCAGCGCCATCGCCATTAAGAACAAAAGCAGCCCAATATTTTGGATGGCTAAGTTCCGTTCCGGAATGGAGAAAGTCCAACTTGGTCAGCCGCAGCGCCTCTGCTTTGGATTGATGTTTTTTCAGCAGGTAGAAATAAAAGTGCTGCATGAATTGGGAAGTTGGCCCATCCGGAACGCGCCACAACGTGGTCAGCGCGGAGCGCGATCCAGCAGCCAGCAGCGCGCGGCTGAAAGCCTGAATGCCTTCGCCCGGAACAAGGCGGCCGCGTTCAGTGTCGCAGGCGGAAAGCGTGGCCAGGCTGGTGCCGCGAAGATCGAGATCGTAAAGCTCTTTGAGAAATAAATAATTGTTCGGCTGGCCCGGCTCGTCCGGCGAGAAGAGCAAGCGCGAGCGCTCAGGATCGTCCATGTCCGCGACGGCGTGCGTGCTCACATGCAGCAACGCGGCGCCGGAATGGGCAGACGTAAAAAAAGTTCCTTTGCGATCGTCTGGGCCAAGAAAAAGTTTTGTTCGGCCGGCGCTTAGGCGCGCGATGCCGCGAATTTCTTCGCCCGATGCAGGCAGTGATCCGCTGATCGCTCCGCGTTGCGCGCTGGTAAGGGAGCTTTCACCGCCGCCGATGACCGCTGGATCGCCAAAGCCGACGAGCTGCTGCTGCCATGGCAGCCGCGTAGCAGAGGCGTTTTGCATTGCTCCGCGCAGCAGCAACACGGCGCTGGGCATATATGTGACGTCACGGGTTTCGAGAAGCGGCTGTCCGGAAGCCGTGGGCAGAAGTTCTATCGGCAGCAGACTGAGGAAACCGTCAGGGACGATCAGCACATGCGAGTAATGGTCCTGAGAGAGCGGCGCAATGTCCTTTGGCAGCATGCTGCTGATTTTCTGGAAATCTTTTTGCCAGTCGCTGCTGAGATTGTCAGGAAGCCCCGTAATGAAGCGCTGCAAGGCATCCATTTCAGCGGCGGAAAAATGGCTTTGGGAAATGCCGACACCTTCACGAGTTACCCACACCGCGGCCACGCCGTCGGAGCCAGCCCAGAATTCAATGAGCGCGGTCTGCGGATCGAGTCGCGCCTGGATGGAGTGGAGCGTGAGCGCGTCCGGCGAAAGCTTGGCGCCAAAAAATTTGTCTTGGAATACGCGAGCGCGGCTGCGCTCCATGAACTCAAACGCGGCGGCAGCGTCATTGCGCTCCAGAAGAAGTTTGATCAGCGCGTCGTAAACATCGCGCTTGTCGGCCAGAAAATCCGCTTTCAATCGCGAGAGCTGCAATTGCGAACGCAGGCTTTCAATCCGGTGAATAGCGTCACGGAATTTTGCTTCCGCCGCTGCCGTTTGGCCGTTCTTCAGCGCGATCTTACCCAGCGCGTTTACCGCCTTCCACTGCTCTTCCACAGTGCCCAGCTTGTCCGCTTCCGCCAACGCTGCGGTGAATTCCCTTTCTGCTTCGGGCAGTTTATCCATGCGGTAAAGCGCCTCTCCACGATAAAGCAGCGCCTGCATGGCTTCACGCTGGTTATTTGTCCGCGCGGCCAGAGCGCGCACGCGATCAAACGTCTTCAGCGCATCGGGCAATCGTCCCAGGTCCAGCGCCAGAACAATGCCGCTGTTCTTCAATACGCCCAGCTCGCCATCGACATCTTTCTCTTTCGCGTAATACTCATCGGCATAGCCATAAAATTCAAGGGCCTGTTTCGCATCGCCCAAGCGTCGGTAAGCCGCTCCCATATTGGCGTTGAGATGGCCAAGATCGCGCGGCGTAGCAGCTTCCGGATGGGCCAGAACGTCGTTATATATCTTGATAGCGCGCTGATCGTTGCCCAGACGTTGATAGAGCGTGGCCAGATTCAGGAGCGTGAACTGCCGCCACGTCGCGCTCCACGGTTCGCTGCCGGATTTCTCGACATATTGCAGCGCGGATTCATACGTCCGCAACGCCTCAGAATATTTTGCCTGGTAGTAATACACGATGCCGAGATTGTTCAGGATCAGCACCGCACTCTCCGCGTTCCTGGTTTCGGCGGTCAGCTTCAATCCCACATCCAGCTCGGCTGCGGCTTCCGGATAATCCCCGGCGTTGGAAAGCGCCAGGCCGGCATCGTCATGGGCCAGCGCTTCACAATTTTTGTCATGCATCTTCCGACAGGCGGCAGCGCTCTCGCGGGAAAGCTGCACTGCGCGGGAATATTCGCCGGACATGGTTGCGATGTCGCTGAGATTATTGAGCGTGTCAATAAGTTCCGGGCTTGCCGGTTGCGAGCGCAACGGCGGCAGGACAGACTCATAGATTTTCCGCGCTTCGTCAGAAGATCCCGCGTCACGCAGAGATTTGGCTTTGTCAATCTGCGGCTTGAACTGCGCGGCCGCCGATGCCTGTCCCATGGAATGGGCTGAGGCAAACAAGACTGCCAGCGCAGAAACAAGGATGATAGTTTTCTTGGGCACAGTGGTTAAGAAAAGTATATGGGAGATTGCCGCAGAGGGTCATGCGGGTGGAACTGAGCCGCTCAGTAAAAATCGTGCGATTGCATTTCTGCAGTCTTTCCTTGGAGCGACAAAATTATGAACGGCAAAAACAGAAACACAGGCTGCCAAAAATCGTGACAAACCTGTATCATCCATTTTTACCTTAGGAGAAATTATGCGGCTGAAAACCACCCTGATCTTTTTGCTCACCCTGTCCATTGCCCTGCTCGCCCAAACCAAGAAGCCGACCAAAGCAGCCGACAAGAAGGACGGTCCCACTGCAGTCACTGGCAAGCCCACCACCACGCCCAGCGGGCTGGAATACTGGGACATCAAGAAAGGCAGCGGCAAACTGGCGGAGAAAGGCAAGAAAGTAAGCGTGCATTACACCGGCTGGCTCACCAACGGCAAGGAATTCGATAGCTCACGCGATGCAGGCGAGCCAATTCAATTTGACCTCGGCACAGGCCAGGTGATTAAAGGTTGGGATGAAGGCATTGCGGGAATGAAAGTGGGCGGCCAGCGGCAGCTGCGCATTCCTCCGGCCCTGGGCTATGGAGCCCGAGGCTTTGGCTCCTCTATCCCGCCAAACTCCACGCTGGTTTTCGATGTTGAGTTGATGGATGTGAAATAAGAAAACCGGCTCTTAGCTCTTGGCCCTTGGCTGTTTCGCCTTTTGCTTTTGGTGGTTTTCCGATTGCACAACTAGCATTAGTTAAAAAGAAAGCTGCCGCGAATTGCGCGAATGAACACGAATCAAAAAACTACAAATATGATTCGCGTTGATTCGCGGCTAATTTTTTTTCTATCGGCTACTATCTGCGGAAATCCGCGGGGCTATTTCTTTGGCTGAATGCTGACTACTGATTGCTGACCGCTATCTCGCCAGAAACCAGAAAAACAGCAGGTTGGAAATCAACATGCCTGTTACGGCGCAGCCCAGCCAGAAGTTTTCAAAGCGGCTGTTGGTGGTGCGCATGATCTTGGAATTATTGGAGAGCAGCAGAATATAAGCAAAGATCGGCACCAGGACTATGCCTGCCAGCGCCTGTGACCAGTACAGCACGTGGACCGTATTCACTCCAAAGAAGTCGATCACCACGGCCAGAAAAACCGTGGCGGAGATCATCACAAAGAAAAGTCTCGCATTCCATGGCTCCATGGAGAGGCCGGAGCGCCAGCCTGCAGCTTCCGCCACGCTGAAGCACAATGACGCCACCAGGATCGGCAGCGCAATCATGCC
>DASXJO010000125.1:0-3424 GCA_036497385.1 Candidatus Angelobacter sp.
AGCGCGCCCCCGGTGATCAGCGCACTCCAGCGGAATGCAGTAGCTCTCCGGTGATGGCGGCCTTGAGCATTCCGTAAGTGAATGCGTGCAGCTTCGCTCATAAGAACACAACCTTTCCTTTGGAATAATCAGTCAGATGCGTTCAAGAAATCATGGGTGTGCTAGATGAATGGTTTTTCGCGGAGCTCACAACGGGACCGAAAGTGAAAGAAAGATGTGTCAGCTTGAGCGCGAAGAGCGCTGGGGCCGAGGAGCAACAGAGCTGGACGTCAGGTGTGAACTGGGTGAGAAAGTTAGGTCGCCTTGGCGTCGAGTTCTTGCTTTTCACTCCAGAGAAGCACGCCCCCGCTGATGAACCATATTGCCTGTCCCAGTACTACCATTCCGAATCCGTGCACATTAAGCCTGATATGCCCGGAGAGCACGGCGATCAGCGTGAGCGGAGCCACAAAGCAGCCATAAATTCCCAATGCTCGGGAGAAAATTCCGGAACGGAGTATGGAGATGGACCAGAGAAGGATTGCGCTTGAAGACGCAACAACAAACACCATGGCAAATGCCTGGTTGAGATCGCCACTCAAATGAAATGCCACGCTCCACATGTCGCGAGAGCCTGGTTCTCCGGCCAGCATGTGGCGGGCCACGCCGGGTGCAACCAGACCGCTCAGAGTTGCGGCATTCATGACTGCTACCGCAGCGAATCCATACATAACCAGAGCAGCTAGTGAGAGCCGGTCCGGAGCCGCAAGCCGCTGATACAAGCCAAGACAACCGAGAAAGATAATCGGCAGGCAGATCAGCGCAAGGGCGTGTACAGCCACACCGATGCGCGCGACGTGGCTAAATTGTCCGGAAGACAGTAGATCATTGCCGGTGGGATGAAAAGCCATCGTTATAATGGTTCCGATCATTCCGATGATTAGAGCCAGGCCGCTCTTGCGATTGTCTACCATGCCACGAACTCTAGAACCGCACGGAAGGGCCGTCAATGCTGATTTGCCGAAAGGCTTACGATCCTGAACAAAGAGGCAGGGAATGTCCGGAAACAAGAAGTCAATAGCTCCGGCTAAAGCCGACCGCCGCACCCTACGGACGCGAGAAGTGCTGGGCGATGCTTTAGTTGGCCTGATGCACGAGAAACCGTTCCAGAAGATCAAGGTGAATGAGGTGCTTGACCGGGCTGAAGTAGGACGCTCAACTTTTTATAGCCATTATCGAGACAAGGAAGATCTGTTTTTGAGCGACGTGGACGACTTCTGGGCCGCTGTATCGACAAAGCTTTCGCGCAGCTCTGAAAGATCCCGGCGCGTGGCTCCGGTGCGTGAATTGTTTGAACATGTGGGTGAGGCGCGAGAGTTCTACGCGGCGCTGGTGAAATCAGAAAAAGTGCACGACGTGATGGACCTTGGCATCGGACATTTTGCCCGTGCAATCGAGCAGAGGTTCCAAGAACTGCAATCGGACGAAAAGATTTCTTCCGTTCACCGCCAAGCGGTGGCCCACTCCCTTTCCGGTGCATTGTTTTCTATGTTGTTGTGGTGGCTGGATCGCGGCATGCCCGAGCCCGCCGCTGAGATGGACAAACTTTATCATCGACTCGTATGGTCTGGGGCTGCCAGCGCGCTTCAGCAGCCCGCAGCAAAATCATCAGGCCACGATTCGAAAACAAGCACGAAACGAAGCTCCGCCTGTTGAAAATCTGCCTGTCTGGAAGCGGTATAATCTAATTTCCAGCATGAGTTATCAAGTCCTAGCGCGCAAGTACCGGCCGCAACGCTTTTCTGAGGTGATTGGGCAGGAACACGTGACCCGTACCCTGAAAAACGCCATTGAGCAGCAGCGGATTGCGCACGGCTATATTTTCAGCGGACATCGCGGCATCGGTAAAACCACCATCGCGCGCATCCTTGCCATGGCGCTGAATTGCCGTGGCATTGATGGCAAAGCGGACAAGCCGACCCCTGAGCCCTGTGGCGTATGTGACTCATGCGTGGAAGTGCGGGCTGGAAGCTCAGTAGATGTAATTGAGATCGATGCGGCGACGAACCGCGGCATTGATGAAATCCGCGAGTTGCGCGATGCAGCCCGGTATCGACCGGCCCGTGACCGCTTCAAGATTTATATTCTGGATGAAGCCCACCAGATTACCGATGCCGCGTTCAATGCGCTGCTGAAGACGCTGGAAGAGCCGCCGCCACATATTATTTTTATGATGGCGACCACCCAGGCAGAGGACATTCCGCAGACGATCCGCTCGCGTTGCCAGCACTTCAGCTTTCACGCGGTTAAGTTTGATGAGATCGTTAGCCAGCTTGGCTCGATTGCCGCCAAGGAAAACATTCAAACTGACAATGAAGCGCTGGCGGTATTGGCTGAAGCCGGCGATGGTTCCATGCGCGATGCGCTCTCCATTATGGACCAGGCCATTGCGTGCTGCGGCATCAAGCTTAGTGGTGAACTGGTGCGCGGACTGGTAGGCAACGTTGGCTCTGAGGTTTTTGAAGACCTGATGAGCACCGTTTCACGCGGTTCCAGTGAAGAAGCTTTGCGCACACTTGACCGGCTCATGACTGAAGGCCACAATCCTGCGCACTTTGCCCGGCAGTTGGTGCGATTCCTGCGCAATACGGTCGTAGCCAAGGTAGCGGGAGATGATTCATCGCTGTTGCAAATTTCGTCGGACGAGAGGGCCCGGGTTGGGCGCGTGGCCAGCCAATTCTCAGAGGAAGAGCTGGCACGATTTCTCCAGATTATGCTCCGCACTTTCGATGAACTGGGATACCGTCAGGAGCAACGGTTTCATCTTGAACTGGGCGTGCTGAAGCTGGTGCACGCGCAACGTATTCTTCCGTTGGAGCAGATACTGAGTCAGGTCGGGGCTGAGAATCAGAAAGCCCCAGAAGCTCAGCGGACAGCTACGGCGCGGCCTGCGCCCTTGACTGCTTCATCGTCCTCATCGACGCCAGGATTAGGCGCGGCTCCAAGACAACAAAGCCCAGTGTCACCGTTTGAAGCGGATCGCGCCCGTAAAGGCCGCAGCTTTGATCCGGAAATGTCCACTGCGCCGGCGACCGCACAGGCACAAACATCGGGGACTGCAACGGCGGTAGCGGTGGAAGAGCCGCCGACAACAGAAGACCCCGGAACCGAAGCTCGAACGACTGAAGATCCAGGGAAAATCATGGGGTATGTGCTGACGGAGTTGGAGAAAGCGGGGCACAAGATGCTCGCTTCGACGCTCGAAAGCGGCAGTGTGACGTTGAAGGGGAATGAAGTAGTCGTTAGCATTGCTCAATCGGCGGCAGTGATTGATCTAATGATGAGCGCGGAACCCAAGCGGCTGGCCAATGCCGCAGCCAGCGCGGCGATGGGACGTCCGGCAAAAGTTAACGTAGTAAGCGGAGTTCCTGCGGCAACCAACGGA
>DASXJO010000126.1:0-3881 GCA_036497385.1 Candidatus Angelobacter sp.
TATGAGCACATTCTATCGAAGGAACCTTCCCCACATCGAAAAGGATGGTGCGTCATATTTCGTTAACTTCAGCACCCGCTGGGATTTTATTCTTCCTCCAGGGGCGAGAACGCTGATTTTCGACCATTGTTTGTTTGAAAATGGCCGCAAAGTTCACATGCATGCGTTCGTTGTGATGCCTACCCATGTGTACCTGTTATTTACGCCCTTGGAAAGCGACAAGGGAGAAACCATATTCGCTGGCTGAGATCATGCAAAGAATCAAAGGTGCATCTAGCCATAGCGTGAACAAGTTCCTTGGCAGGAGGGGCGCGCTTTGGGAAGCGGAGTCCTTTGACCGAATTCCCCGTTCAGATGCTGATTTTGAATACAGGATTCTTTACATTGTCCAGAATCCGATCGCTGCTGGTCTCGCGAAAGGCTCAGATGATTATCGATGGGCATGGCGGGAATCAGCGCAGCCGAGGGCGGCTGCGGTCCAGAAGTCTTCCTCTTCCTCATGATTGCAGCTGCGCTGCTTCACCCAGACGTGTCGCCAAAGACAGTTGATCGCTTCAGAAGCAGCGGCGTTGAGATCAAAGTTCTGAAAACGCTGGAAGATCCCACGAACTATTCTGCCGTGCTTATCTTCGGGGGCGACGGGACAGTCCACCGTCACCTTCCGCAACTCCATCGGCAGAAAATTCCTATGCTGGTGGTGCCCACGGGCAGCGGCAATGATTTTGCTAAAGCGTTGGGAATCCGCAATGTAGCAACTGCATTGCAGGCATGGCAGCAATTCTGCGCCCAAGGGGAAAAAGGTGAAGCAAAAAACGTCAAAGAGATTGACCTAGGTGTGATTCGCTCGGGCGGCCAGGAAACATTCTTCTGTTGCGTAGCTGGCATTGGCGTGGATGCTGAGGCCAACGCTCGTGCCAATCGAATGCCCCCATGGCTTAAAAGCAGAGGCGGATATGTACTTGCCGCTTTGCAGTCTTTGATCGCATTCAAGCCTGCCGAGATGACCATAAGCGCAGAAGGACGGGAAATCCGGCGCTCGGCGTTCTTTATTGCCGTGGGAAATGCTCGTAGCTATGGCGGCGGGATGGAAGTCACGCCGCAAGCCACGCTTGATGACGGGCTGCTGGACGTCTGTCTGGTCAACAAGATGAATAAGCTCAAACTGCTTTGCTGGGTGCCAACCATCTTTTTCGGCGAACATCTGCGGCTTAAACAGGTGGAATACTTTCAGGCCAGGCAGGTCGCAATCGACACGGAGCGCAAGCTGGATATCTATGCTGATGGTGATTGCGCCGGGCAAACACCTGTACAGATTGGACTTATCCCACGGGGCTTGCGGGTGATCGTTCCCGGTTAATCCCCCTAAAGGCTGAACTTAGGGATTTTTCAGGTTTCGCGCCGACCCGGAACGCCGGTGGCCACCCGAAAGTGTGTATCTCGCTGTAAGCAAAACGGTTCTTGACGCGGAAGCCTATTTCAGGTGGAATAAAAGCCATGACCAAAGCCGATTTGATTGAAGAGGTTTCACGCCTGGCAGAGCTGACACGCAAAGACAGCGAAATTATCGTGGAAACCATTTTTGACAGCGTGGTCCGCTCTCTGCGCTCCGGCGACAAAATTGAGATCCGCGGCTTTGGCAGTTTCCGGACTCGGCAGCGCAAGCCTCGTGTGGGCCGCAACCCGAAAACGGGCGCGCGCGTGGAAGTGCCCGCTAAGAAAATCCCTTATTTCAAACCTAGTAAAGAACTTAAGGACGTTATCAATCACGGAAAAGCGGCAGAAGCCGCGGCTCCATCCACTGCACCGGTTGCCGAAGGCCCAACATCTTAACTGCTGAATGCGGCAAGTCCCATTCAGCTAAGTACCTCCTAATTCCGAAATTTCCGGAACCAGAGCCCTATTCCTCCGCTCACCAAGCCCAACAAACCCAATAGGGGCAAGAACGTTGCTGTCGCGGGTAGACGGCGGCTGCCTTGCGCGTCATTGGACTGCTGTTTCTGGTTGATTTGTGGCGTGGTGGAATTTTCCGCGCTTACGCCATTATCAGCAGATTGGCCATTAGCTGCAGGTTGAGTTGTTCCCGCCTGGCCAGTGGCTGCAGTTTGTGCCGGTTGGCTCGCCGAAGATTTCGTCGCACCGTTCTGCTGGTTTGCCTGCGCGCTCTGAGTAGCGGACTGAATATCCGTGCTCGGTGCGGATCCGCTTTGTTCCAATGCTCCTGATCCAAGCGGAGGCATATTTTTTGCCATAGTCACGCCGCTTTTGTTGTTCAACATTGCCTGTACATCTTCGTTACCCAGGACCTTCGCAGTGCGCGTGCCCTTTTCGGCTTTGTATCGGTTTGACACTTCGGCCAGGCTGATGGTGCTCGGTCCCGACGCCTCAGAAGCTCCCCTTATACTTGACCCCGATTCATCAGAAGGTCCCCGCACAAGAGTGGAAGTCCCAAGCTCTGTCGGCCCCTGGTCTGTTACGCCGGATGGAGATGCGGTCACTTCCGATAAAGACGCGCCTGGTGTGGCTAGCCCTGTCCCCGGATTGGCTGAGCCGGTCGTCACGTCGCTTCCGTTCGTCGCATTGCTGATACCAGCGCGGCCAGCAACACTGATGCCGGCGGTAGGCACCGGATTCGGAAAGGCTGCGGAAGGGGTCACGAGTATCGGACCACCAAAAGGTTCGTTGGCCGGCGCAGTTGTTGTGGACGGAGTGGCTGTCTGGCCTTGACCAAACACAGCCGAAAAGACAGTTAGCGCAGCGATGAGGAGAGTTCCGCGCGACATAGATCACCTCTGACTTTGTATCCAATAACTTGGATTACTCAGAGGTAAACAGGGGATGCCAGAGTACTGCAACAATACGATGATCAGCTACCCACAAAACGGGCATACAGGCTGCGCGCCACGGATGTGTCATTCGTCCCTTTGATGATGGCCCGGCCATCGGGAAAAAGAGTCATCTCAAAAGGTTCACGCCAAAACTTAAGCACAAAAGCGTTGTGCTTCACTGTCCCGTGGACGCCCAGGCGGGCTGACATTTCAGCGAAATCGACAGGACGGTTGCGCTCATGGATTTGCACCGAGTTTCTTCCGCACAACGTGATCTGCGGCCTGCGCTCTCCTGCCAGATGAACAAATTCTCGCTTTTCACAAGTCTGGCAGCCGGGTCGGGGTCGGCCGGCAGCAATCTCCGCCTGCTCATTGTTCCATACGTCAAAGGAAAGCAAGGTCTTTCGCAGCTTGTCTTTTGCTTCCACCAGAAGTTTAATTGCCTCGGTGGCCTGAATAGATCCAATCAGGTTGACTGCGCTGTTCAGAATTCCCGCTGTGTCACAGGTTTCAATAGTCCCCTCCGGCGGGGCCGGGAAAACGCAGGCCAGGCAAGCCGTTTTTCCCGGAATCACATTCATCGTCACAGCGTAGCCAGCCACGGCGGCGGCATAAATCCAGGGCTTGCCGTGTTTTACAGCGAAATCATTGATGAGGTAACGGGTTTCAAAGTTGTCGGTTGCGTCCAGAATCAAATCGGCTTCAGCAAGAAGCGATTCAATATTTTCCGGCGTCAGATCGGCAACTACGGGAGATGTCTGAACGTCGGAGTTAAAAGCTGCGATCTTGCGAGCAGCCGCTACCGCCTTGGGCAGCGATTCGGCCGCATCGGTTTCATCGAAGAGCGACTGGCGCTGAAGATTGCTTGGCTCAACATAGTCCCGATCGATGATCGTTAAATGGCCCACCCCAGCTCGGGCCAGCAGGCCGGAAACGCACGCCCCGGTCGCGCCGCAACCAACAATAGCGACTCGCCCCTTGGCCAGGCGCTGCTGTCCTTCCGGTCCGATCCCGGGAAAAAGCACCTGGCGCGAGTATCGATCCTCAAATTTCATG
>DASXJO010000127.1:0-17901 GCA_036497385.1 Candidatus Angelobacter sp.
GAGCCGCCTCAGCCTGCGCAAGAGCTGCCGAACACGGCATCACCGCTGCCCTTACTGGGAATACTGAGCCTGGTCTTTCTGGGAGCGGCGGGAATTCTAATGAGGATCCGCATGAAGCAACCGACCTAAGAGCAGCGCGCACGAATTGGGCGAGGCGCAAAACCCATATATATACATTTCCTAGTTCCAGCCGATGCGTTAGCCGGTCTTGCGCGGCGTTACCTTCATCAGCGCGTTTGCTTCTTCAAAGCGGCGGGTCATCTTTTCGCCACTGCATTGCTGTTCCAGCAGCGTTTCCGCGTCCCACTCACTTCGCGGAACGCCAAAGAAATCTCCACCATAAACGTGCAGTGCGCCAGTGAGTTTTGGAATGGGATTACTTACGGAATGGATAATGTCGCGGCCAAGCGGCTCAGCGTCTTTCTCCCGCAGCGCTCGCGCTCCGGCAGCTTCCACCAGGCCATTGCTTCCCGGTACGCGTCGCCAAAAAATATTATCTTCGCGGCCCGTATAAAGGCCGATGATGGCCCACATCTGGTGATTGTGCGGCAGCAGGTTCATCCAGGGCGCCCAGATCACGTTGAGGATGGTGAGATCGTCTGAGCGATAGAGCGTTTGCATCTCCGCCCGCTGCGGTTCTCCGATGGCCCTGAGTACATCTCCAGGCGTGGATACGGCGCGCCGCACCACTTCCTGCACTGCCCGTTGCGGCATATCTTCACGCAACGCCGCACGGCAATCGGAGACAAACTGGTCCAGCACAAACATGACTACTTCCCGGCTTTGGCTGCCGCTGCGGCCAGCACTCGACGCGCTGCCAGCCGTTCCTGCAAACCTTTGATCCGCTTTTTCGCCGCCGGCTTTGACGTCAGTTTTTCCAGGTGCGAGAGGAACTCAGGATCCACCTGGTCTTTGCGCGCCTGCGCAATATAGCCGCCAAACTTCGCCCATAAAAAATAGGGCTCGTTATTGGTTTCAAAGAACAATTGCTCGTTCACGGCGCCGCGCAATACCAGAGCGGCAACCATGTTCCAGAACGTCATTACCTGACGAAACCAGGCGTTTGGCTCAGTTCCGTAGCCGGTTACCACGGCCTTAAATTCGTCGTAATTCTGCGGCCAAAACTCTGACACTACAAATTTTCGCGCCGCACGCATTACGGGCTCCCTGCGCAGGTCATAAATCTTAAGAATTACTTTTGCGTCTTCAGCTTTTGCTTTCGCCATATCGATGCTATAACTCCTGAATTAAACCGCTTCTCTTTGTGCGTCGTCGCTCCTGCCTTGTGTCATCCACTCGGGCGTGGGAATCGACCGTGAGTAATCGCACTTCACTGCTGCCGCCGCCGCTGGTGCTGCTTCTGCCGCCGGCGCTGCGCCCTTTTTGCCGCGCGGCTTTCTTTTGGGCTTTGGCTGCTCTTCTTCATCAGCAGATTTTTTGCTGTTATTGGGACAAACCAGCAGAGATCCTGACTTCAAATGCTTTTCCAGCAGATACGGGCTGCCGCACTCCGGACACGGCTCAGCTACCGGCTTATACGCCGAGGTAAACTCGCATGCGGGATAATTCGAGCAGCCATAGAACGTATTACCGCGCTTTCTTGCCTTCTTCTCTACCAGTTCGCCATCGGCGCATTGCGGGCATTTTACGCCGATGAAATTCTGCTTGATGTACTTGCAATCCGGA
Source organism: Candidatus Angelobacter sp. (assembly GCA_036497385.1). Taxonomy (GTDB): domain Bacteria; phylum Acidobacteriota; class Terriglobia; order Terriglobales; family Acidobacteriaceae; genus Angelobacter. Next base: position 1,687 of record DASXJO010000127.1, read on the forward strand.
TATCCGCTGCACGAAATGAATTCACCGTAACGTCCATGGCGCAGCACCATGTTACGGTTGCACTTGGGGCAAAGCTCTTCCAGGGGGACGTCCGGCACGCGCTTGCCCTGGTCGAGCCGCCGCGTAGTCTTGCAATCCGGATAGCCGGTGCAGGCCATGAATTGGCCAAAGCGTCCGCGCTTCAAAACCATCACACGGCCACAATTTTCGCAGTATTCATCCTGCCCGGTCTCCGGCATTTCAGCGCCGTCGAAGTCAGGAAGGTTGACCGGATTTTCCTTGGTAAACGTGCAGCTTTCCGGATCATCCTTCTTATAGGCGCTGCAAGCGTAAAACGAGCCATGCTTGCCCCACTTGAGCACCAGCGGAGAGCCGCAGCGCTCGCACTTCTCGTCAGTGGGCTTCTCCATCCGCTTCACATTTTCCATGTGCTTTTCAGCGTAGCGGAGGTCCTTGGAAAACTTTTTATAGAAGCCGCCCAGCGCGTCAGTCCACTTCTCTTTGCCTTCTTCAATTTCGTCCAGCTCTTCTTCCAGCCGCGCCGTGTAAGCCGGATCAAAAATCTCTTCAAAGTTCTTGACCAGCAGGTCGGTCACAACCAAGCCAGTCTCGGTCGGTATAAACTTGCCGCCAATTTTCTGCACGTACTGCCGTTCCTGGATGGTGGAAAGAATTGTCGAATAGGTTGAAGGCCGTCCGATGCCGCGCTCTTCCAGTTCCTTTACCAATGACGCTTCGTTGAATCTCGGCGGCGGTTCGGTGAAGTGCTGTTCCGGCTTAAGCTCGCGCAACGTAAGCTTCTGGCCCACTTCCAGCGCCGGCAGCTTGTGCTTGAGCGCCTCGTCCTCTTCGTCCTTGGCGTCTTTGGATTCCTCATAAACTTTCAGGAAGCCTTCAAACTTCAGCACCGATCCGGTTACGCGGAAGGTGAACGATTCGCTTGCAGCTTTAGCTTCAATATCGATGCTGGTCTGGTCAAAGACCGCCGGCATCATTTGGGACGCCACAAAACGCTGCCAGATCAGCTTGTAAACTTTGTACTCATCTTCCTGAAGATACTTTTTGATCTCGTCAGGGTGCCGCGCGACCGATGACGGCCGGATTGCTTCGTGCGCCTCCTGTGCCGCTTTCCTCGACTTATACTCGTTCGGCTTCTCGGGCAGAAATTCTTTGCCGTAAGTTGCGCCAATCATTTCCCGAACTTCGGTCAGCGCGTCGGGTGAAACCTGCACCGAATCGGTACGCATATAAGTAATCAGGCCGACGGAACCTTCGTCGCTGCCCAGATCAATGCCTTCATAGAGCCGCTGGGCGATCATCATTACGCGCTTTACGCTGAAGCGCAGCTTGCGCGAGCCATCCTGCTGCAGCTTGCTGGTGGTAAACGGCGGAGCTGCGCTGCGGCGGCGCTCCTTCTTCTCAATGTCGCGCACAGACCACTGCGCCTGCTCCAGAGCGCTGGTGATCTTCCTGGATTCTTCTTCATTCGGGACTTCGGTCTTTTCGTCGCCGCGTCCGACAAAGCGCGCGTCAAAAGCCGGCGGCTTTCCGCCAAACAGATGCGCGTCAATGGTCCAGTATTCTTTTTTCTCGAACGCTTTAACTTCGCGCTCGCGTTCCACAATCAGCCGCAGCGCCACGGTCTGTACACGGCCGGCGGAAAGGCCGCGACGGACTTTGTCCCATAGAAGCGGCGACACTTGGTAACCCACAATGCGGTCCAGCACGCGGCGCGTCTGCTGCGCGTCAACCAGATTGCGGTCGATTTCGCGTGGGTGCTTGAACGCCTCCTGCACCGCTTTCTTGGTGATCTCATTAAAGGTCACGCGATGGAACTCAATCCCGCCTTTTTTCTTTTTCTTGCCGGAGCCGTTCTCGCTGAGCTCTTCTTCCAGATGCGCGGCAATGGCTTCGCCTTCGCGGTCCGGGTCAGGCGCCAGATACACGGCAAGCGCGCCCTTGGCCATCTTCTTCAATTTGGCCACGACTTTTTCTTTTCCCGGGATGACCACGTACTCGGTGGAGAAATCATCGCTCTCCAGATCCACGCCAAGCTGGCTCTTGGGCAGATCTTTGATGTGACCCAGCGAGGCTTCGACTTCGTAGTCCTTACCCAGGTACTTATTGATGGTCTTCGCCTTGGTGGGCGATTCGACAATGACGAGTGATTTAGGCAACGTTACTCTTTTCCCTGCAATTTAAGTTGAAGCTACCACGAATCAGGCCGCAGCGACAAACGTGACTAAAGCTGCTGGCTCTTGGCTCTCGGCTTTTGGCTCTTCGTCAAGCATGCACAATCGACTGCTGTCTCGGTCCGTTATGGCTTTGTATTTAGCGGCTTCCGCCTGCCCCAGCGGCCTTCTGTTTCGCTCCAGATTCCAGTGTCGCAAGCAGCGAGGCCAGCATCTTGCGAATTCTGGTTAGTTCCTGAGAAAGACCTTTATGCTCCTCAGATTGCAAGTAACCGAAATCGTGTGCGAGCAATAAGGTGATAATCCAGTTCGCTGGCTGATCCCATTGCTATCCTGACGAAACGGGCAAGTTCCGGTGTTGTCTGCCGGCCACATCCTTCGGCGAGGTTCGCGCCGATTGACATTGCAGATCTCCGCAACTGCGACGTAAGACCGTAGAACTCTTCCTTTGGAAACGATCGGCTTCTCTGGTAGAGCTGCAACGTGAGTTTGTGTGCCTTACCCCAAACCTCTAATCCCGATAATTCCTCAACCTAGCACCTCGGGTAATTCGAGAATTTAAAAGCTAAAAGCCAAAAGCCAAGAGCCAACAGCCAAAAGCCGCACTCAAAAGCTTTTTACATAATTCTTCCCAGCCATCTGCTTCACCTTGCCGCTCATCTCCAATTCAAAAAGCGCGGTAAAGACCTCCGACGAAGAAATTTGGCCCTCCAGTTTTTCCATGATTGCATCAATGTGGGTTGATTCGTCCTGACGCAGGATTGACAGCAGCTTCTTCTCCGCCGGACTCAATTCGTTCCCAAAAAGGCTGCTGGTGGGCTTTTCCTCTGATGCTTGCGGCGCCCATTCGGATTCAAGCTGGTGTTTTACTTCGGCCGGCAATTCCTCCCAAACGTCTTCCCATGTTGCAGTTAGCTTGGCTCCCTGCTTAATCAGCGTATTCGGCCCCCAGGAGTTCCGGGAGATCACGTTGCCGGGAACGGCAAAGATTTCCCGGCTTTGTTCCAGAGCGCATCGGGCGGTGATCCGGGTGCCGCTGTACTCGCCGGCTTCCACCACCAACACACCTAAAGCCAGGCCGCTGATGATTCGATTGCGGATAGGAAAGTTCTGCGGTGCGGCAAAGGATTCCAGAGGGAATTCGCTGATCAGTGCGCCGCCGCACTCAAGGATGCCGTCAGCAATCTTTTTATTTTCCCGCGGGTAGATTATGTCCACCCCGGTGCCGAAAACGGCGACGGTCTTGCCTTTGCCCTTGATGGCGCCGCGATGTCCAGCTGTGTCCACGCCGCGCGCCATGCCGCTGAAGATCGCAAGCCCGCGCGACGCAAGATCGCAACTCAGGCGCTCCGCCATGCCAATGCCGTACGGAGTCGGATGGCGCGTGCCGACGATGGCTATACCCGGGCGTGACAACGCTTCAACGTTTCCGCGTACATAAAGGACCAGTGGCGGATCGTAAATTTCGCTCAAGCGCCCTGGCCAGCCTTCATCGTCACGGCAGACAATCTGAATGCCCGCGGCCGCGGCTTTCGCGATCTCGTCATGCGCCAGCTCCAGCGATTTTCCCAGGGCGATGTGCTGGGCCGAAGTAGCCTGCAAATTTTCCGCTTCCAGCTCAGTCAGCGACGCGTGAAAAACATCCTGGATGCCGGCAAAGCGCTCCACCAGTTTGCGTCCACGGGTGGGGCCAACGCCCGGCGTGAGGGAAAGCGCCAGCCAGTAAATTGAGTTTGAAGTAACGGCCCCTGCGGTGGACATTGCGACGTTGGCCCTTCCCGATGGAAACTTTGGCGGACTGTACACGGATTTCCAAATGACTGTCAAGGTGACCGTCACAAAGCTGTGCTACTATTCGCGCATGCGGACGCCAATTTTGCTTTGTTTGCTTTGGGTAACGGCAAGCATTGCTTTTGCGCAGAAGCGGAATGCCGATGCCATGCCGAACGAATTCGTGCTCGGGCGCCATACATTCTTCGACTTCGGTCCACCCTTCAATTATTACGATTTGTTCGTGGTTCGCGACACGGGAAATGGCGTCTCAATCGAAAACATCTTGCTCACTCCTAGCGAAGGATCCTGCCAACCGGCCAAAATCGAGATCAGATCAGCCCTAGTGAAGGGTTCTGTGGCTAGCCTATTGAGCGGCAACCCTTGCACTATTCCCGACAAGAAGCTCCATCGAGAGCTGAAACGGTGCAAGCATTGCCCGGTCTTTAGTGGCGCTGATGTCGCCATGGAGCTTCAATGCGGCAGCGGAACGCGAATCATTCGATCCGCAGTGCTCGATAGAGATTGGTTTGATCAACATCCCGGAACTCCGCAGCATACGTTACAAACTATGGAGTTGCTGGCGAAACTTGAACAAGCAACCGGGCCGGGGCCACTGGATAAACCGGTCTTTCCTGTTTCTGGAGAGACTAAGCTCGATGATGTTGCCGCGGGTAAATACGATGCTCTTTTTCAAACTGCCCGCCCGTCCGAGATATACCGCGCCGCGCAGAAGACGCCTCATTGGGAGCCCGTAAGACTCGTGTCCAGTCTGCCGATGCAACCACAAACCTACATTGAACCGGAGTATCCGCAGATGGCGCGAATCGCGCATATTGAAGGAACTGCGCTCCTTAAGCTGCAGATTGGACCAGCCGGTGACGTCACCAGTTCAGTCTGCACAGGCGCTCATCCAATTTTGTGCGCTTCAGCGAAAGATGCGGCATCGAAATGGAAATTTCCTACGGAAATATTGAACCGGAAAGTCGATGCAACACTCAGATTCACGTGGAACTGTGGAGAACAGAACTGACGAAGGCTAGAACCGCCGCCGCAGTTTGCAGGGTTCTAGGCGGATTGGTTTTGCGGTCAATCTAATATTGATCCAAGACCTACCTGCTAAAATCGGGAAACATGCCCCCACTCCGCATCTCTGCGATCAGCTTTTTGAACACAGCTCCGCTCATGTGGGACTTTGAGAACGGAGAGACGGCAGCGCAGTTGCGGCAGACGTTTGAAATCAGCTACACCATCCCCTCTCGTTGCGCAGAGCAATTAAAGGATGGATCAGCCGATATCGGCATCATTCCAGTGGCGGCGTACACGGAGATTCCCGATCTCGTGATTGTCCCCGACGTAGCGATTGCCGCGAAGAATAAAGTTCGGTCGATTCTGCTGGTCAGCAAAGTTGCGATCGACAAAATCCGCAGCGTGGCCACGGACGACTCGTCCCGTACCTCAGCGGCTCTGGTGGAGATTTACCTGAGAAAGTTCGTGGGGCTTGATCCGGGGTTCAGCCGGCAAAAGCCTTCTCTTAAAGAAATGCTGCAATGGCATGACGCCGCTTTACTGATCGGCGATCCTGCGCTCCAGGCGCGCACGGACGGCTACTTTGTTTATGACTTGGCTGAAGAGTGGAAGCGCTGGACTGGACGGCCGTTTGTGTTTGCCTTCTGGGCGGTACGCAGGGCAGCTCTGGAACGCCGAATGAAGGAGCCGAACATCGCGCAGGTATTCCAGCAGTCGCGGGACAATGGGCTAAAGCACATTCCGGAAATTGCCGCAGCCTGGGCGACAAAGTTGAGCCTCTCTCCCAAGCTGGTTGCGGATTACCTGACGGAGAACGTCGATTACGGGCTTGATCCAGAGAACCTGGAAGGGCTGCGCCTGTTCTATAAATACGGGCTGGAATGCGGCGTCTTCTCACAGGTTCCGGAGCTGGCTTTTCTGGAACAGGCTTTCCAGGAACAGGCGTTCCTGCGCTGATCAAGCCGGTTACGCGCCTTTAACAGCCACTTTACCCCTTTACAACTCTCAATGGCGACCGCAGCCTGTTTTAGCATCCAATGATTGTGCCGCTTTTCATTCTTCTCTCATTAGGGTCGTGGCTGGAACGTTTGGGTGGTGTTGGGCTCATCCTGCTGGGTCTGGCCGACAACTCTGTTGTGCCCATGCCCGGAAGCATGGACGCGCTTACCATCGTGCTCTGCGCGCACCAGAAAAGCTGGTGGCCTTATTACGCGGTTATGGCGACCATCGGCGGGATCGTGGGCGCCTATGTGACCTATGGACTGGGTTTCAAGAGCGGCGAACAGGCATTGGAGAAGAAACTTCCCAAAAAAAAGGCGGAGAGGATTTACAAGCTATTTAAAAGATACGGCTTCTGGAGCCTGTTTGTGCCGGGGCTGCTGCCGCCTCCGGTGCCTTATTCGCCGTTCCTCATTGTGGCAGGAGCGCTGAAGTACCCAAAACGGTATTTCCTGGTGGCCGTGGGAGTGGCGCGCGCCATTCGTTACGGTCTGTTGGCGTGGCTGGGATCGATATACAGCAAGCAAATCTTCGGCTTTTTCCAGCATTACTACCGCCCCATGCTGTGGACGGTGGTTACACTGGCCGTGATTGGCGGGGTGGCTGGGCTCTACTGGTGGTGGAAGCGCAGACGCGAAGGCAAACCAGTGATTCCGGACGCGAAAGAGCCGAGCACCCGGACGGCGTGACGGGATCATTCCTTGCGATGAAGCGCACCGGCTTTTCTATTGAAAAACGTGTCGCCATCAGCATGTTCAACAACAAACTTTTGAAGTTCCAGGGTGCTTGCAGTAATTACCACGTCCTTGCTCTGGCCGTTCCCCAAAAGCTTGCTAGACAGTTTCACGGTCCCTGCCTGTACTGCATTTCGGAAGTCCTCATCATCGGGCCAATCCAGTTGAAGCGTATTGTCTTTCCGGGTGACCCTGATGATCCAATGCGCCCGCTGAAGATGGACATCAATTTTTCCGCCCGCGCCAGTTCCGCTGCTGAATTCCAGATAAGCAGCTTCTCCGAGTCTGAGGAGGGCAGGCTCAATAGTTGTGCCGCTCTTTCCGGATTTCACCTGAAGAGGATAGGAGTTCGATGAAGTTTCAAAGGTTTGCGGAGTGACGTCGAGAAAAAGGCGGTCATTCAGTTTGACAAGATGCACCTGGTAAATGGCCTTCTTGTAAGTGTCTGACTCTTTGTCTTTATCCGTCATCACCAGCAAGTAGCCTTTACTGCCATCCTCATCGTGAGCGATGAACTCCAACACACCTTCGGCGCCATTGTCGGAACCAACCCACGATCCTAACAGCGACTCATCAAACGCAAGGTTTTTGTCGGTATACAGAGGATTGAGCGAATCCACTGGAACGCAGCCGGTGAGCAGGAGCAACCCTGCGAGTGACAGCAGGAATTTTTTCATGGGAAGGCCTCCAAAGTGCGCAATCACGGCGTACAGCCTGGTTCATTAATTATTGCTGGGGCGCTCCGCAATCACATCAGCAAGACGGCGACTTGGCAACCAAAATCGCCGAAATCGTGACGGTTCCGGTAAAATGGAAGTGCACAAATGTCCCTCACCAAACAACAAGCGCTGGATTTGTTCCGCTCAGACGATCTCATTGGCCTGGGCATGGAAGCCGATTCGCTGCGCCGCAAGCTGCATCCGGAAGGCGTGGCCACGTACATCATTGATCGCAACATTAATTACACCAACTTCTGCACGGAATACTGCACCTTCTGCGCGTTTTACGCGCCGGTAAAAGGGCCGGGTCGCGCCAAGGGTTACCTGCTGGAGATGGAAACGATCTATGACAAGATCCGCGAGACCGTGGAGCTGGGTGGCACCGGCGTGCTGATGCAGGGCGGGCTGCATCCGGATTTGAAGATTGAATGGTATGAGGAGATGCTGCGCGGCATTAAGCAGCGCTTTCCGCAGATTCACCTGCACTGCTTTTCGGCTTCAGAAATTATTCACTTCGCTGACGTAAGCGGCTTGTCGATTGAAGAGACGATTATTCGGCTGCGCGCGGCGGGGCTGGATTCCATTCCCGGCGGTGGCGCGGAAATTCTGGATGACGAAGTGCGTTACAAGATCGCCCGCCTCAAATGCCTGACCGACGATTGGCTTAACGTTCACCGGACGGCCCACAAGCTGGGCATGCGTACCACGGCCACAATGATGTTTGGCGTGGGCGAGACTTTTGAGCATCGCATCAACCATTTCCAGCGCGTTTATGAATTGCAGGAAGAGACCGGCGGATTCACTGCGTTTATCCCGTGGAGCTTTCAGCCGGGAAACACAGCGCTGGGCGGACGCCATTGGGAAGAAGCCACGGCGGTTGAATATCTAAAAGTGTTGGCGATTGCGCGGCTGTATCTCTCCAATTTCAAGAATGTGCAATCGAGCTGGGTCACCCAGGGGCTGAAAGTCTGCCAGCTAGGTCTGCGCTTCGGCGGCAATGATGTGGGATCGGTGATGCTGGAAGAGAACGTCGTGCGCTCTGCTGGGGTTACGAATTGCACCACGGAAGAAGAGTTGCGCCGGATGATCCGCGATGCGGGGTTTGTGCCGAAACGAAGGGATACGTTGTATCGGCAGCTGTTTTTGAATTGAATCCCTCTGACATCTGCAATTATCAATGGCAGTCCAATACGCCAAGATCATGGACACGGCGAATTTCTACTATTTCATGGAGCGCTATTAATGGATTACGCCGATATTACAAGTACTGAAAAAATGAAAGAGATTAAATTACGGACTGAGGTAGTGAAACCTGTTTCTTTCAGGGCAGAGAGAAGCCCGTCTGTCCCCACTACTATATGAACGATGAACTGATTGCATTTGCTTCTCTCGTTGCTAACTCCCAGCAGTATTCCGCCGCACCCAGCGACTTTGCCAAACATTGGAGGCTGCAAAGCAGAAGAAACGTGCACGGGAATCAATCCACAGTTTTATCCAAAACCCATCGTGGAAGCATCAGCGGGCAGACCAGCTTTTAGCTAAACCAAAATCCAACGACAAAGGATCACAGGTCGAGGACCGCTCCGCCCCAATCAGCCCAAAAATGGGGATTGAAGTTTTCATGTGATTCGCTTACTATTCGCTATGCGTTAAATGTACCGGTTTTCAGCGGGAGCTAAACGGGGGACGATCCCGAGGCCCAAAAGCGATGGCGAAGGACGATGGGAAAAGAAGACAGCGGTAGAGAAAAGATCTTGGCGGTGATCAGGCGGGCGGCGGCGGAGCTGGGGAGAGCGCCGTCGCGTGGGGAGCTGCGTCGGATTACGGGAGTGAGCCACTATCGGGTGCTGGCGGAGTTTCCGACGCTGCGGGAAGCTGTGCGAGCGGCTGGGCTGGAGCCGAATCCGAAGGGTGAGAAGATCAGCACGGAAGATCTGCTGGCCGACTGGAAGAGAGTGGCGGAGAAGCTGGGAAGAAGGCCGTCGCGGGCGGAGTATGTAAGGGAGGGACGGTATAGCGCGGGCGCGTTCGTGGGGCGGTTTGGTAGCTGGGGTGGGATTTCAACCGCAAAGGTCGCAAAGAGCGCAAAGAAAAAATTGCCAGAATCGCCGAGGGTGCCAAAAAATCCAAAATTGAAAACCGTTAGAGCGGCGATCGGGGCGAATGGAGTGGGTTACGCGGAAAGCACCCGCTTGGCGCAATCTGCGGCGGTCGTGAAGCATGGCGAATCTGTGTTGCACGATTTTGATCGCCTGCCACTGGCACCGGTGCCGTGGCCGCTGGTGGGAATGCGCAAGGTGACGGAAGCGGTGGCGCAGATGGTGGTGAATACGCTGCTGGGGAGCAATCAGTGGTCAGCACTCAGCACACAGTCACCCCAACACGCGCAAAACCGGCGCGCGCCGGGGGCCCCAATTCAGCCAACAAACATCTACCACGGAGACACGGAGGCACGGAGAGCAGCAGAGGAAGGTAGCCGCGAGGCGTCGCTAAGTAAGACCGGGCGAAGAACACGAGTCGAGGATGACGGTTTGAGGCGCGGAGGTTTAGCTAGGCGCGGCATTTGTAAGGAAGATGATTTAGGTCCTTCACTCACGGTAAAAACGCCGCTCGTTCAGGATGACGGTTTGAGCCGCGGCGATGTTACGCCGCGGGGAATTCGTAAGGACAGGCCGGTGATGGGGGAGCCGTTTGACCGGCGGCCGATGACGAATGCGCCGGTGAACGAACTGGGAGTGATGGTGCTGTTTGGGATGGTGGCGGCGGGGCTGGGCTTGCAGGTGGAGTCGGTGCAGGGGAAGTTTCCCGATTGCATGGCCAAGCGTCAGGTGGCTCCGGGGAAGTGGCAGTATCTGCGGATTGAGTTTGAATATGAAAGCAAGAATTTCAAGCTGCATGGCCACGATCCAAAGGGGTGCGACATGATTGTGTGCTGGCGGCACAATTGGAAGGAGTGTCCGGCGGAGATAGAAGTGGTGGAGCTGAGCAGGTTGGTAGGGTGGAGATAGATTTAGCCGCGGATGCGTGGAGCAAGTCAAAAATTGGCCGCGAATGAACACGAAGAACGCGAATTGGAAAAGCAAAGAGGGGGTTGGCCGCAGATTTACGCAGAAAAGCGCAGATAAAGCCGAGTGACTGCAAAATCAAAACTGCGGATTTAACCGCAAAGGGCACGAAGGAACAGAAAGGAAGCGGAGGGCGCGGAGAGGAAAGAGATCTGATGATCGGGTGATCGCGCGTGATCGGATGAGGTCAAGCTCCCGTCCCTTGCTGCAAGCGCAAAAAGCAAAAGCACGCTCGCCGCAAAGGATGGGACAAAACGCCTAGCTGAGGCCTTTAACTTGGTCGGCGACTTGCAGCAGGAAAGAGATGCCCATGCTGATGGCCTGATCGTTGCGGACGAAGGTGTGGAGTTGAGTGAGAGCACCCTGCAAATCCTGGATCTGGGCGGGAGTCAAAGCGTTGTCGTTCTCATTGCCTGCTTGAATGTCGTCCAACTCGCGCTGTTTCATCAAACGGATGTCGTCGACCATCAGTTTCTTCTCAAAGATGTCTTGTGAATCAATCACGTCGAGCGTGACCGCCTGCATATGGTCCAGCTCGGAGATGATTGACTGCAGAGCGGCGATCTGCTTTTTCAGGGAGTCTGATTCGTTCATGCTACTTTACCTTCTCTTCCTATTTTGATTTATCGGCGGCGTTCTGGCCAGTTTTGTTGAGGGCGTCGAATTGCTCTTTTGTTGCCTTAACGAACTCTTCAATATCGGTAGCCTCTTCCCGCGCGCTCGTCTTGGCGGCCAGTTTGGCCAAATTGAGCCGAACTCTCTGAAGGGCGGTCTTTTTGCTCTGGAGGGCGCTCATGCGTTCCTGCAGCTCTTTGACTTCCTCCTGTCGGTCGGCCTGGAGCTTGGCGTTGAAGTCTGCTTCCTGCTGGTATGTGTCTTTCAAATACGCGGTCAGCTTGGATGCCTGGGCCTCTCCCTGTGGGTCAGCGATCATCTTTTCCGCCTCTTGTGTGGCATTGGCCACTTTGAGGGTGCCGAGCTGGCCTTCAGCCGTCCTGTTGCGGGAGCCCTGCTGCTCCTTTTGGCGTTTGGCGGCCCTGGCGTTCTGATCTTCAATGAACTTATCCAGATGCTGTTCATACAATTGGACGCCTGCGGCAAGCCGGCGAGCGCTGTCTCGCGCCACGGCTCTTCCGGCGCAGCCGGTGGTTGTCAGGCTGGTCAAAGAGATAACAACCAAGATAGTTGTGGGGAAGAGATTTTTCATTTTACCCTCGCGGCAATTGCGGCGGTTGCCAACACCTGCGCTGTATGAATAATGTTGGCGACATCCTCGGGCTTGATTCCGCCGGCTTCATAGGTGGCTAGCCCGGTGATTCCAGCGCGCAGCAGCACCTCGTTTTCCTGCGCGTTGAGCTGCATCATGCGGATCTGGAATATGGATTCATCTTGGCTTAGATTGGTCTGTTCGATTAAAAGATCGTAACGAACGGCAAGCAGGTGCAGGACGCTGTTGAGCTTATCGAGAACATTGAGAAGCTTCCGCTCCGGGTCGATGCATCTGCCGTTCGTGCCACCCGCCTTCCGGGGATCAATTTGGCTACAGGGCATTTCGGAGGGTGTAATCTCCGGTTTCTGTTTCTCTTCCGGCTGCTGCTGGTTGCTCGATTTCTGATTCTTGCCGGGATTCCGCACCTTTGCAGCTTTCTGCGTCTTTTTGGATTCCTGCTTCTCGGCTGCTGCTTTCTTCTCATTCAGCGTACAGAAGCCATCCTTCTCGGAGCTGGATTTGCCTTGCGCATTCTGGGCCAAATTCTGAAGGCATGCCATCACGGGCTGGTCTGGTGAATAAGCGCTTCCGCAGATTTCGCCCAATACCTGGTAAAACTCCTTTCCCAAAACGGAGTCTAAAGTGTGATTTGCTTGGGCGAGATCTACTCTGACCTCTACACAGGTTGGCTTCTGCTTGTCATCCCCGGCGTACTCCGTAACGTGAGCTATAAAAGCATCAAGCTTGGCCTGGCGTTCCTCAAAATGTGTCTGCCGAAGTTGCAGCCTGGCTTCCTCGTTCTGCAGCATGAGTAATCTGGTTTCCAGTTGTAGTCGATTAAGTCCCTGTGGCTGGAGGCTGTCAACGATCTTCTTCAAGTCGCCAAAGTCACCCTGCAGGGCCTTTATGTGGTCTTTTAGCGCGGCCACGTTGCCACTCAGCTGTTTGCCGTCTTCCAGAGCCTTCTTGATCTCGTCCTCAATCTGCTTGACTGTAGGAACGGGGTTCTGGTCCTGTAACTCCTTTAGCTTGCTGTCAATACTTGCTTTTTCCTTGCCAATGTCCTCAAGCTGTCCGGGGAGGTTGCCGGGAAGGAAGTTGTTCTTGGGGTCCTTGCTAACATCAAGAATCTGGGATCTGTCCAGCAGAACCAGTTCCTGAAGTTTCTCCCAAGTCTTGAACGGCATAGTCGTAGCGACCGAATCAATCAATGTGCGCTCGCGATCGCGCCATTGCTGGATGTCGGCATCATTGATAGCTTCGGCGTCCTTGATGGCCTGCTCGAAGATATTGCCGTCAGGGCTGGTCAACTGTTCAAAATCGCTTTTGATTTGCTGGGCGAGTTTGTCTCGCGTTTCGTTGTGAAGCTTCTGCGCGGCCAGGGGCAGGTTGCAAACTAAACCTAGAGCCAAAATACATAAGGTTGCTCGAATCAGTTTCAACATGTGGCAACTTCTCCAGTTATCCGTAGCGCAGCCCACAGACCAGATTCCGCACAGCAAACACAGTACAGACTTGTCTACCGGTATTCCTGAAGCCGGAATGCGTGGACGAAAGAGAGAACGGAGCCACAGCCAATTTCCCTTCCCGCTCGGAATAATTTTATTTGGTAGGAAATGTCTCCGAGCAAAGCGCTCACAGCAAAATACTCCTAAGGTTCTGAAGGGATGTGGCGGCTTATTCCGTTCCCCTAGGCATCGCCTTTCTCGAAAGCGAAGCGGAGGGGTTTACATGCCAGCAAGTGCAGTCTTCTCGTTAACATTATTGTGCTTGATGCTATTTCAAGCACCCGTTCCCTCTCCCACGACAAAACCGGAAACTAGCAGTAGAAAAAAACCAGGCACGACCACCGGAGATAAGCACAAAGTCACAAAACCGGGCGCAACGGTGTCGAGTGACCCAGCGCCTCCCAATTCCACAGCTGTGCCGTGTACAAGAACAGCCGAGGAAGTTGTTGTACCCCCAGTCGTCGTTAGTTGCATTCATCCCCAAGGCGATAAAGATTTCGCGCACGTAATCTCGATGAACAACCCCATTGAACGGGGAGATAATCTGACTGTACCGATTGCTGGTCTTAAGGAATGGGCAAAGGACAAAAGTCACGACCCGCACGCTCTCAGACTCTTTCTTGCGGGTCACCTGTTGCCGAAAGACGACCAGACCTCGGTCATGGTGGACCAAGGCTACATAAATTATCAACTTACGACCTTGAGCGGTGGAAGCGATGTGGTTGAAAAGAATGCGTGGATCTTGATATTAAGTGAAGCGCGTAGGCAACCTAACGGCACCCTCTCTATATCTGTTGGCTTGCCTAAGGACCTTCAACCATTCTCCTCAGACTCTTTCATACGCTTACGCATATATCCTTGGTACTCAAAAGCGGTTTTCGTTTTGATGGGACTGTTGTTTATTTGTGTCATAATTCTTGGTTGGCGTTCCGACTTGCTTCGGGACGTGACGCTGGGTCGCCCGGCTGCGCCGGCGCGACCGCCGTTCAGTTTGGGAAGGGTCCAAATGGCTTGGTGGTTCAGTCTTGTAATCTCTGCTTATGTTTATATTTGCCTGATCACGAAAGAAATAAACATCATCACCGCAACAACTCTGACTTTAATCGGGATCAGCGCCGGAACAGGGCTGGCTTCCGTATTTGTTGATAAGCAGAAAATTGAGGATGAGGAAAATCAGAAGATTTCGCTACAAAGCGAGCGTAGCGTGGTGCAAGCTCGAATAGTAGCTCTTACCGCCGTAGCTCCCGCTGCGGGAAGTCCCGAAGCGCTTGAACTCCAAGACAGAGAGAAGCGTTTGGCGGAGATCGAAGCTCTACTTGCAAAATTTCCTGCAGCTCCGGTAATACCAGCGAGTAAAGGATTCCTTGACATACTAAGAGATGGAGAAGGGTTAAGCTTTCATAGATTCCAAATTGCCATATGGACAATAGTATTGGGGTTGGTGTTCGTCAAGAGTGCTTTTTTGGATCTCATAATGCCGGATTTCGACGCAACTCTGCTTGGACTAATGGGTATTAGCTCTGGAACGTACATTGGCTTCAAATTCCCAGAAAAGTAGTTCAAAATACTCCCGCTCGTCACTTGCCGGCATCGCAGATGTCGTCGGCATCGGAAAATCGGTTGCAAATACCGTGCCACGGGGCACGTATCATTTTCCTGAAAGAGCAGACGCCTGCCATTGCGCGAAATCGGGCTGGCTTCACAATAGCAGCTAAGCATTCAGCTGTCCCATCGGCCACGGCAAGAAGCGAGAAAATCCACCAAAATGCCGTGTCGGGAGGACATGAACCACTTCGTTCCAAAAATAATTCCGCGCGCCCTTGCGCGAATTGGGTTGGCTTGGTATATTAATAAAAGACGTAAGAGATGTGGCAGCCGCTGTGATGTGCAGCGAGGGCCCGGGACGGTCGGAAGAAATTTGAATCGATCGGGAATCCAGGCCATCTAAAGCTTAAGCCGCTAGAAGCCTAGAGATCCTTCGCAGAAAACGCTCAGGATTTCGCCTGCGGGCTCAGACGCCCGCAAGACGGCTCAAAATCGCCTCCAAGGCAAAACCTGCGAGGCTCTATTCGGGAACTTGAATTTCCGAAGGGTACTTTAAAAAGTCCTAAAAAGTTCTTTTAACCAATTGAATTTTTAACCAATTGAATAATGGCCCGCGCTTGCGCGTGTGTTTTTCCGCGTAAAGGCAGGGCCGACGAGTGCTGTTGCGAAGAAGGAATTAGCAGCTAGCAATTGGCAATTAGCCAAAAGCGCAGGTCGCGAGCCGTTGGCTAAGGGCCAGCAACATCGGCTGTCCCAGGCTTTGAGACGCGGCATGCCGCGTCTCTACGTTGAGTGCAGCGTCAAGGGATGCTGGATCGAGGCACGAAAGTGCGCAGGCGAGGGCGCCTACGGTCCACGAGAGAACTGGGGTCACAGGCAAGAGTGCCTACGGTCCACGAGAGAACTGGGGTCACAGGCAAGAGTGCCTGCCGTCCACGAGAAGTGGGTTCACAGGCAAGAGTGCCTGTGCCACAAGCCCTGAAAGAGACGCTGGATCGATTAACTCAAAGGAATTAAGAGTTAATAAAAGAGATTCGCCCCGGGATTTCCAAGGAAATCCACATTGACAAAAAGCAGCCGCTCGGGGTAAGTTTGAAAGGTTCGCCTAAACAGGTTTTAGCGAACTGTGGTCTGGATAAGAATCCGGAGCGATAAGAAACCGGAGTGATGAGAATCCGGAGTAGAGCGAAGGCAAGAGTGCCGGCGCCGTAAGACAAAAAAGTTTTTGTTCCCAGTGACCCAAAGAGAGCCGGGTTCGGGAACGATCTGGGAAAGCCAGATCAAACAAGTTTCGAGGAGCTCCAGGCTTATGGTCTGGGGTACCTGAAAAGCGCCGCTCAGGCGGAGTGCTATCGGGTCTTTGACAAAATGGTTGAACGTGCCAGTCGTGAGATGAAACGAGGGTTATGGCCCGAGTGATCTCACAAGAATCAGGGCCATCCGG
>DASXJO010000128.1:0-1648 GCA_036497385.1 Candidatus Angelobacter sp.
GAAATATCCGTCATCAATCGGGTCAGAATAGATAATCACTCCCGCTGCGCCGTGTTCTTCCGCCACAAAACTTTTTACGCCGCGGAAATTATCTCCATACCGGACAATCACGATCTTGCCGCGCACATCGATCTTCAAATCCTCAAGCTTTTTGAAATCTTCCGGCCTGCCATAATTCGCGTAAACCACTTCCGCCTCAACGTCACCCGAGGGGGACGACCCATTAAACGGCATCACCACGCGCGGATTATCAGGCAGCGGATCGCCTTCAACATGTTCCGGCCTGGGGCCATTCATCTTCACGTTGGCCGGCGCAGTCACCGTCACGCTGATTTCTTGCGGACGGTTCATCCACACCGAATACTTGACCTGTTCCGTTTCCAGACCGGCAATATCAAAGTGCTTGGCCACATGGTCCGCCGTGGCTTTATCTTCCGGCGATCCGGCGATGTGAGGCAGCGCCGTCAATATCTTTAAGTGCTGCTCCGCGCGCGCCGGACTGGGGCTGGCCAGAAATTCCTGGTCCACCTGATACTGCTTGGCAAAATCCCTGAAGCCAAATATTTGCGTGGGGGCAGCTTGAGAAGCCGTGGCTTGCGTGGATGCCGAAGGTGTGGGGCTGCTCTGCGAAGGAGTGGTTTGTGCAGGCGCATTTTGCGCGGACACGCCCTTTGCAGAACCAACGACAGCCGGGTTCTGGCGCGAGTTGTTCTGTAGGGCAAAGCTGGAAAGGACAAATACCGATATGACAACGACGATGAGTTTGGCGCGTTTCAATTCTGTGGCTCCTGAGATACTTCATCCAAGGTTTGTGAACCAACGTACTGCTTTATGTGGAAACGAAAAAGCTTACACTATGGAGTGGCATTGAATCGAATCGCACCAACAAGGTCATGGGAATTTCGAGTACGGATGTGGAGCTAAATGGCGGCACGGCGCAGCAATCCCATCTCAGTCCTGCAAAGCTCGCGGACGAGATGAACAACGGCGGCAAATTCACGATCGAAGAATCAACCATTGAGCAAGCAGCGCCGGTTGAATTAAAGCCCCTTGAATTAACGACGATTCAATTAAAGCCGGTTGAGTTAACGATCCGCCAGTTAACAACCGATGCACCCACGCTCCCGCGCGCTGACGCCCTCGACGGCCTGGCTCTGGGGACCGTTACAGATGCAGCAGTTACTGACGCGGCTGAAACCACTGTCATTGAAATTCCGCGGCTCGCCCGCGCCTTGCGCCATCGTGACTTCCGTCTCTTCTGGACTGGCAACTTTCTCTCTAACATCGGCACCTGGATGCAGAACATCGCGCAGGGCTGGCTAGTGCTGCAACTTACCAACTCCGCTTTCTGGCTCGGAGTGGTGGGCTTTGCCGCGTCATTTCCTATTCTGCTGTTTGCGCTTATCGGCGGCGTTATTGCTGACCACGTAAACAAACGCAAGATGCTCATGGTCACGCAATCCGCCATGATGACGTTTGCTTTCATCATGGCCGCGCTGGCGTACTTCAAAATTATCAACGTCAATGAGATTATTTTTCTCGCGCTTGGCACCGGCATCGCCATGTCGCTCAACACGCCCACGTATCAGGCGCTGGTGCCGCAACTGGTGCCGCGAGAAGATCTCACCAACGCCATCGCGCTCAACTC
>DASXJO010000129.1:0-4627 GCA_036497385.1 Candidatus Angelobacter sp.
GACGCTACAGGAATGACGGTCTATCCCGGCCTGATCGATTCGGAAACTCACCTGGGCCTGACGGAAATTTCCGCCGACCGCATGACCAATGATGAAATTGAAATGAGTGACGAGATCATGCCGCACATGCATGTTTACGACGCCTTTCATGCCGAAACCGCGCTGATCCCTGTGACGCGCCTCAACGGCATCACCAATGCCATTGTCGCTCCGGCCAGTGGTGACACGCTGCCCGGTCAGGATTCCTTCATCCAACTCGCGGGCCCGTCCGCCACGGAGATGCTGACCGTGCGCGATATCGCCATGCCGCTCAACTTTACCGGCGCACAACGCCGCAACCAGAGCTTTGAACAAGCCAAGTTCCCCTTTACGCGCATGGGCATGGCAACGCAACTGCGCCAGGCCTTTATCGACGCCCTGGATTACGACCAGAAGCTTGCAGCCTATGACAAGAAGAAGTCCAGCTCAGACGCGAAGGACAAAGACAAGGACAAGGCCGGCAGTCCTCCAAAGCGCGACCTGAAGCTTGAAGCGCTGCTTCCGTATCTGCACGGCAAAAAGCCCGTCGTGCTGGCTGCTGAACAAGCAAATGATCTGCTCACGGCGCTGGAACTGGCCAATGAGTTTCATCTAAAGATAATCCTCAACCACGTAACTCACTCGGCCAGCCTGCTGGATAAGATCGCCGCCACCGGTCTGCCCGTGATCGTTGGCCCCATTTACGAGCAGCCAAAAGATTCTGAGCGGTATGACGCGGTTTACAGCATGCCGGCGCAATTGGCCAAGCGCGGCGTTAAGATTGCTTTCGCGTCTTACGATTCACACCAGGCGCGCAACCTGCCTTATGCCGCCGGTTATGCTGTCGGCTTTGGATTGTCGCCCGAGGAAGCGCTCAAAGCCATGACCATTAATCCCGCGCAGATTTGGGGCGTCGACAAGGATCTGGGCTCGCTTGACATAGGGAAGATGGGCAACGTCGTTGTCGCCAACGGCGATCCGCTGGACGTGAAGACCGACGTGAAACACGTCTTTATTCAAGGCCAGGAAATTCCACTAGTAAGCAAACAGACAGAGCTGCGCGACCAATACTGGAAATAATCGATAACGGGGCCGGCGGCATTCTTGCGTCGGCTCCGCTTTTTTTAGGGCGGTTCCGCTGCATACCCGCTGTAGTCTTCAGCATTTCACTAGCTCATTGCGCCAGAGCCAGGGCTACAATTATTCCAGTGGTTTTTATCTGAAATGAGTGATCTGGGAAAGCTGCTGCTGGTGCTTGGCGGCGTGATCGCGCTGGTAGGCGCGGCTTTGCTGCTGGCAGGACGTTTCAACCTGCCGCTGGGCCGCTTGCCTGGCGACATTGTCTATCGCGGGAAGAATAGTGTCTTCTATTTCCCTCTGACTACCTGCATCGTCATCAGCGTGGTGCTGTCATTGCTATTCTGGCTCTTTGGGAGACATCGCTAGCGAGTGCTATTCAGCTGATTATTTTGTCGGCGCGGGCGCTGGGCCTTCCGGCTGGCAAACGCCTGTGGTGCCTCCGCTTAGGCCGAAATAGCAAAAACACGGTCTTGCGCAGATGGTCGAGCGTGTGCAGGGACTTCCGCACGCGGTGGGAGTGGCGGAGGTTGTCTGCAGTTGACGGACAGATAAAGCCCCTGCGGAAAGAGCGGCTGTGAGCATCGCAGCGAACAGGAATCTTTTGGTCATGTGAATTGCTCCTTCGGTAAAAGCAGGGATTCAAATAATCTGTCGCAAAAATACAGAAGCAATCGTAACGCCGGACGCGGCTTTCGAGGCCGTTCCTGCGCAGAAAAATTCTTGGAGTAGAGCCATTTTGGAACTGCAGCTCTCCTGTTGTTAAACTCACTTCAATGTCCTTTGCCGACCAACTGGGGTTCACTTTTGAGCAGGCGCCCACGCGTCGCATCTGGCGCGTAGCCGATCTGGTAAGCGCCGTGCGGACGACGGTGGAGCGCGCCTATACCGACGTGTGGGTGGAAGGCGAGATTTCCAACTTCCGTCCGGCGGAATCAGGGCATCTTTATTTCACGCTGAAAGATGGTGACGCGCAGCTGCGCATTGTGATGTTCCGCAGCCAGGCTCGACTACTGCGTTTCCGTCCTGAGGCTGGGATGCAGGTGATCGCGCGCGGACGCGTGACCATCTATGACGCGCGCGGGGAACTGCAGCTCTCCGCGGAATTTCTGGAACCTGTGGGCGCGGGTGCGCTGCAAGTGGCGTTTGAGCAGCTCAAGGCACGGCTGGCGCAGGAAGGCTTGTTTGACGCCACTCGACGCAAACCCATTCCGCCGTTGCCCCGGCGCATTGGTCTTGTGACTTCTCCGCGCGGCGCTGCCTTGCAAGATATGCTCAACATCCTTGCCCGTCGCCATGAAAACGTAGGCATACAGATTTATCCCGCGCAGGTGCAGGGCGAAACGGCGGCTGCGGAAGTGGCGGCAGGCATCAAGCATTTCAACCGCGCAAAGAGCGTAGACGTGATCATCATTGCGCGCGGCGGCGGCTCCATTGAAGATCTAGCGGCATTCAACGACGAAGCTTTGGCCCGCACTATCTCTGCTTCCACGCTGCCGGTGATTTCAGCCGTGGGGCATGAGACGGATTTCACTATCGCAGACTTTGTTGCCGACCTGCGCGCGCCCACGCCTTCCGCAGCAGCCGAGATGGTGATTGAATCCAAGCATCGCCTGGCAGAGCACCTTGCGCATCTGCACCAGCGGCT
This sequence comes from Candidatus Angelobacter sp., assembly GCA_036497385.1. Classification (GTDB taxonomy): domain Bacteria; phylum Acidobacteriota; class Terriglobia; order Terriglobales; family Acidobacteriaceae; genus Angelobacter. The sequence goes on from DASXJO010000129.1 coordinate 2,744, forward strand.
GGGCCGTGCCACGCGCTACAGGCTGCTGATGGCGCGCAATCATTTACAGGAACTCTCGCAGCACGGCGCTTTCGCGCGCATACAAGACCTGATGGTGCGGCGGTCACAGCGGCTGGATGAACTTTCCTACCGGTTGGCCGCCAACTATCGTACCTTGCTGCAAGATTACCGCAGGCGGCTGGATATTGCCGCTTCACGCGTGCGCCACTATGATTTCCGCCGGTCGCTGGCCATGGTGCGCGGCCAGCTCGACGCCGGCACGGAAGCCATGGTCCACGCTTTCCAGTCACATCTGGCAGTACGGCGTTCCCACGTGGAGCGACTATCCGCGCAGCTGAATGCGCTTTCACCAGTCAAGATCCTGGAACGCGGGTACGCTCTGGTGTTTGACGAAACCGGCGCGCTGGTAAAAGATGTGTCACAGCTCGCGGCAGGCTCTGAGATTTCCGCGCAAGTGGCGCGAGGCAGGTTCACCGCCGAAGTAAAAAAGACCGCAAGGGATTGAGCAGCTGGTCATCCATGTGTATCAACGGTCTTTTCCCTGCTTGATAGGGAGCCGGTTTTGGCAAGAGTTTCCGAATGGCCCGAACCCGATCCCCAAGCCGACGCAGCTTGCAGCGATGTGATCGAGCGCCAAAGATTCTGGTGACAATAGGGTTCCCTCGCTGCGCTCGGGATAGAGAGATAAAGAAAAAGCTAGACGCCTTCAGGCACGTCCTGCACCAGCTCCAGCAGAACGCCTCCGGTGCTGGAGGGATGGACAAAGACATAAAGGTGTCCGCCGGCGCCGATCTTGATTTCCTCGGAAACAAAGCGCGTACCGGTCTTCTTGAGGTTCTCAACGGCCTGCGTGAGGTCGGGGACATGGATAGCAACGTGGTGCAGGCCTTCACCGCGCTTCTCGACGAATTTAGCGATCACCGAATCGGGGCTTGTGGCTTCCAGCAGCTCAATGCGGCTCTGGCCCAACGGAATCATCGCCACCTTGACCTTCTCATGCGGCACGGTTTCTTCATTCAGGACATCAAGCCCGAGCTGTTCATAGAACTTGCGCGCCTGCGCCAGCGATTTAACGGCGATACCGAGATGGTCAATGGTGTGCATGAGTACAGCTCCTGGCTTCTGGCTACTAGCCGCTAGCTTGGATCGCGGCTATTGGCTCTTGTTCTTACGGTCAACAAAAAACATTTACGGTTCAACAAAAAACCATTCCCACAAGCAATGCCATTCCGAAGCGCAGCGAGGAATCGGCTCCGCTGCTTTAGAGGCTTCCGCTATGCTGCAGCAGAGCAGTCCCTCACCTATGCCGCAAAGATACCAGCAGCAGTTAGTTGTAATGCCCGGCTTCGGTTCGGGATGGCATGTCGTGAAACCTGAAATGATTCTAAACTTCAATCGCGAGCTCTCCTTGCCTCCGCGGTGAAATTAGATCTTCTCGGCCGTCGTGAAGCTACCCACAATCTCTTCCACCAGCGAATAGGGATCACGCTTATGCTCGGCGATTTCGGCGGCGAGGCGCGTGATCTCTGCTTCGGGCAGGCGCTCGCTCAATAGCCGTTCCAGCAGCCCATCACGCAACATTTCAATCAGCCGCTCACGCCAGCTTGAAATCTTCTTCTTTAACAGGAGATCTTTCTGTTGAAGAAACTGCTCGTAATTCACGATTGCCGCCGCCAGTTCGGGAATGCCACGGCCGTCCATGGCCACGGTCTTAATGATCGGCGGAGTCCATTTGTCGGAGCGGATGGCCAGCGACTGCATGGAGCGTATTTCGCGTTCAACGCGGTCCGCGCCTTCGCGGTCACTCTTGTTGATCACGAAAATATCGGCAATTTCCATGATGCCGGCTTTGATGGTCTGCACGTCGTCACCCATGCCGGGAAC
>DASXJO010000130.1:0-3995 GCA_036497385.1 Candidatus Angelobacter sp.
CCGGTCTGCGGAAAGATGGAAAGATTTCCGCAGCCAAAAGCGGCAAACAGCTTATGCTCCAGCGCTACAGCCTGATAAGCGCAGGGGTGCTCAGAAGAAGCCCAGTCTGGCATCAACGCCGTCCACTGGCCGTCAAAGGCCAGCAATCCAAAGCTGGCAGACGGTGAATAACTGGTGGGACTAGAACTGAGCAACGCGCGATCTGCCCCTGACCAGGAGGCCAGGAACCACGGCAGGCTGAAGCTTTTGATGGTTTCAAGATTATCAGCGCTCAGGATTTCGATATCCGCCTGCGCCTTTTCCACTTTTGACGTGGGAGAAATGGCGCTACGCTTCAGTATCTGCTGATGCACCAACTGGACTTCGTCCCCAGAAGGCGAGACGCCGATCTGCCAGCCCTCTTCCTGTACTTGCCGCTTCAAAGGCATGGCGTGAGACGCAAGCCGCGTGAAGTCAGCCGAATATAAATACAGAATATCGCCGGTGCGGACAATAAATTGGCCATTGTGTGTCGCAAGCACCTTGGAGAATTCCGCGTTGGTAGGAAGCTGAAGCGACTTGATCTCGCTGCCATCGGCGGCATTGAGTACTTTAATTTCCAGGATGAAGTTGCCGGAGCCACCGCTGGCATCGCGCGGCGCCAGCTTCGTGGTCCCGCGCAACCGATTCACCTGATACACAAGAAGTCTGTCGGGCGAAATGAAGAGCAGGCCCTGATGCAGTGTCCAGCGGAAATTGATAGTGCGATCAAAGGCCTGAAAGCCATACTTCTCCGTTAGATCCACCTTCCACTTGGCCTGGGCGCTTTGAGCGCCTGCACAAACGGAACAAAGACAGAGCAGAGCCACAACTTTCATCCATGTTTTCATTGTGGCTCCTGTGCGCCGTGTTCGTCAACATGGCCGCCGCCATTCTGGTTTGCCAGCTCCACGAATAGGTCTTCCAGAGTTCGGCGGATCGGGTTTACCGCAATGACTTCACCTCCGGCCAGCCAGATTTTCTCAATGGTTCTGCGCTGTGTAAGGGCCGGCACCGTAATTTTGATAAAACCGTTCTGCTTCGAGCCTTCAAACATGAGCGCGTCAATTCCCTTTGCGGTGATCACAAATCTGTCCTGCGACTCCAGCAGCTCGGTCAGCGTGCCCACACGCGCGACTCGACCCTTGATCACGATCGCCAGCCGATCGCAGATTTGTTCGACTTCTGAGAGCAGGTGCGAACTCAGGAATACGGTCTTGCCCGCTTCTCGCGCGCGCAGCAGGATTTCACGTACACGCATGCGTCCCAGGGGATCGAGCGCTGAAGCTGGTTCGTCGAGGATAAGTAAATCGGGGTCATTGACCAGCGCTTGCGCCAGTCCAACGCGCTGAAGCATGCCGCGAGAAAACTTGCCCGCGTTGCGGTCGGCGGCGTCAGTGAGTTCGAGTTCTTTCAGCATCTCCGTGGTGCGCTGGCGGAGCTGCGGATCGCGCATGCCGTTCAGGGCGCCGTAAAAGCGGACCAGCTTGGCCGCCGAGCGATGATAGAGAGATACGTTTTCCGCCAGGAAGCCGACGCGGCGCCGCGTGGGCGCGTGTCCAAATGCATGTCCCAGCATTTCACCCCGGCCGCTGCTGGGAAACATCAGTCCTATGGCCAGATGCATGGCCGTGGTTTTTCCCGCGCCGTTGGGACCCAGGAAACCGAAAATTTCGCCGCGTTCCACGCGCAAAGAAAAGCCGCGCAGCGCCGTGACCCACTGGCTGCGAAAGAAGCCGCGGTAATGCTTGCTGACATCGTTAAATGCAAGGGCCGGAGCGCTGGACATGAGTGGATCAAGGATATCATCGGACAACAAAAAGGCCTTCGCCGCAGCGAAGGCCTGTTCGTTTGCGCGATCTTATTGCGTGCGCAGGAAAAGCAGCACGAAGGTAAACAGAACCAGCGATTCAATGAAAGCCAGTCCGATGAAGAGTGCGAGTTGGATGCCGGCGCGTGCTCCGGGATTGCGGGCCAAGGCTTCAGCCACCGATCCGGCGACCCTGCCCTGCCCAAGTCCAGCCAAACCTGCGGCAAGTCCCATGCCAATACCAACGCCAATGGGAACGGCCCAGTTACCGGTGGGCGCGCCGCCAGAGGTTTGTGCATAAACCGGCGATGCGACCAACAGGACCGCAGCAGCGATCAACATAAGAAACATTAGTTTTTTCATTTTCTCTCCTTATCAAATTGCCGCCAGTGGGTGGTTGACGCAAGTCCTGGGGGACGAGACGCCCTCACGCTGGCTGCCTTGTTACAAAAACTCTAGTGCTCTTCACTCACCGCCATGCCCAGATAGACCAGCGTCAGCATGACAAAAATGAACGTCTGTACCAGCGATACGAACAAGTGCAGGCCCAGAAAGACCACCGGAACCAGCACGGGAACCAAAGAAAAGAATGCCAACGTGACCATGTCACCGGCAAACATGTTTGCGTAAAGACGGACGGTGAGTGACAGGATGCGGGCAAAGTGGCTCACCACTTCAATTAAGAGCATGAGCGGCGCGAGCGCCCAAACCGGCCCAATGAACTGCTTGATGTAGCGGTGCCGATGAACACGCAATCCGTGATAGTGGTAATAAACAAAAGTCAAAAGCGCGCAACCCAGCGGTACAGTAGGGTTGGCAGTTGGTGATTCAAATCCCGGCACCAACCCAAGCAGATTGCCCAAAAGGATGAAGTAGCCAAGAATAACGGCATAAGGAACGTAACGCTCATAGCCGTGTCCCATGACGCCGTGGGCCTGCTCGGCAATAAATTCTTCCGTCGCTTCCACTAGGTGCTGCAGGCCCCCAGGTTTTTCAACCGAAAGACTTGCCCGTACGATCACGAAAAACAGCAGCAGGACCAGAACGACCAGGATTTCCATGGCCACGGGATCGGTAATAGGCGCATTCACGTGCTTGGGCTGCAAGCCCACCATGTGCAGCAAGGATGCGGCAATTCCGCCAAAATAACGATTTAAGACCGCAGTAAACCAGAGCTGTTCAGGCATTTTCCTTGTTACTTCAACCGTTCAAAAATTTAAAAACTTTGAACTAGCGAGAGGCTTGGTCAATCTTGCTGATCACCACAGCTTCATAAATCCCCTCACCCATTGCAGCCAGAATCGGCAGGATGAGGCCAACTATGAAGCCGATGAGCAGCCTTGGATAACTTTTTAATATAACATAGGCCACCGCGATCAGGAGAGCGTAACGCAAAGGAAAGGGGAACTTGAAACGAACTTTGCGTGGCTTCGATTCGCCCGCCGCGGTCGTTGTGTTCGAAGCAATTATGCGTTCCACCAGACGTTCCGTGCCGCGATGCAGCCAGACAAAATTGATATAGGCCAGCAGCGAGCCGATTGCCAATCCTAAGCCGCTTTGCCAGGTAAACATCAGCGCGGCCACCACCGTTCCGGCAACACTGAGCGAAATCGCAATTCGCAGAATTCTGCCGTAAGCGCCGGAAAGGCGCTGCTCCATTGCGGGATCGACAGGCGTCTGGTCCAGGATCTCGGGATCGGGTTCTTGATTGGAAGGCGAGCCCTCAAATGGAGTAGTCATGAATCCTTGCTCGACTGGATGATCCCGCGAATCAGTTCGGCAAAGCCGGCAATGCAGCCCACAAAAAGGCCCGCCAAGGTGATCCAGGTCTTTCCAAGCCAGCGGTCAAGCAGATGGCCGATGATCAACCCAAGAATGATGGCAGCAGGCAGGACGAAAGCCAAATTGCTGTAGCGGCCAATCTGTCGCCACATATTCTCTTCTTTAGGGGTCTTATTTTCCGGCGACGAATCGGGCATGACGCCAGTCTAGCAGCCGGGATGCGGAAACAGAATGGGTTCACGCGACATGCATCCTGCAACGTTGGCTATAATCAAATATTGGGCATTGATCATTGAACTATGGCGCAGATTGCTCTCCATCCCTGGCTGCACACACCTGAAGCCCGCACCGGCACGTATAACGGCGCGGAGACGGCGCTCAACTT
>DASXJO010000131.1:0-4543 GCA_036497385.1 Candidatus Angelobacter sp.
CCGTATTCGCCCAGCCTGGATGTGAGTTCCATGGATAAATCGGTAGATCCTTGCGTGGATTTCTATCAGTATTCCTGCGGCGGATGGCAGCAGAAGAATCCGATTCCGCCGGACCAGACTTCCTGGGGCGTCTACGGCAAACTGTACCAGGACAACCTGAATTTTCTGCGCGGCATTCTGGAGCAGGCTGCAGCCACAAAAGGCCAGCGCGACACGGTGACGCAAGAGATCGGCGACTTCTACTCGGCCTGCATGGACGAGCCAGCGGTGGAGAAGCTGGGACTGGGCGCGCTGAAGCCGCAATTGGCGGCCATCGCACAGCTCAAGTCATCGCGCGAGTTGGCGCCGGTGGTGGCGCGGATGCAGCTCGATCTGGGTAGCGCGGTGTTCTTCGGCAGCAGCGCGCGGCAGGATCCGGACAACTCAGAACAGCAGATTGCCGGAGTAGACCAGGGCGGGATTGGACTACATGATCGCGACTATTACATCAAGGACGATCCCAAGTCAAAAGAAACGCGCGAGCGCTACGTGCAACATGTGCAGAAATTGTTTGAGCTGCTGGGAGATCAACCGGCAGTCGCGAAGGAAAATGCGGACGCGGTAATGCGGATTGAGACCGCGTTGGCCACAGCGTCACTCACGCGGGTGGAGCGGCGCGATCCATACAAGCGCAAGAACAAGATCAAGCTGGCTGAGCTGGAGCAGATGGTGCCGAGCTTTGACTGGGCGGCGTACTATCGAACGCTGAAAGCGCCGCAGTTTGAGATTATTAACGCCGCCCCACCGGCATTTTTCCAAGAGCTGGAAGCGCAGCTGAAGGGCGAGCCCATTGGCAACCTGCGCAACTATCTGCGGTTTCATCTCGCCAATGGTTATGCAGCGTATTTGTCTTCTCCATTTGTGCAGGAGAATTTTGATTTTTTCCTGAAATATCTGCGCGGCGCCAAGGAGCTGCAGCCGCGCTGGAAACGCTGCGTGCAATACACGGATCGTGACCTGGGAGAAGCGCTGGGTCAGGCTTACGTGCGCAAGGTATTTTCGCCGGAGCTGAAGGCCGGCACGCTGGACATGGTGCGGCGGATTGAGGACGCCATGGCGCAGCGAATTGAGCAGTTGGACTGGATGAGTCCAGAGACAAAAGAGCAGGCCATGGCCAAGCTGCATGGCATCCGCAACAAGATTGGCTATCCGGAAAAATGGCGCGACTATAGCTCGGTAAAGATCCTGCGTAATGATTTTCTGGGAAACGTGCAGCGCACGACGGAGTTTGAGCGGCACCGCAACTTTAACAAGATTGGCCAGCCCGTCGACCACGGCGAGTGGGGCATGACTCCGCCAACCGTGAATGCATACTACAACGGCCAGATGAACGACATTAATTTTCCCGCGGGCGTGCTGCAACCTCCGTTATACGACGCAAAGATGGATGCCGCGCCGAACTATGGCGATACGGGCGGAACCATTGGGCACGAGCTGACGCACGGCTTTGACGACCAGGGCGCAAAGTTTGATGCCAAAGGCAACCTGCGCGATTGATGGACGAAAGAAGACAAGCAGAAATTTGAAGAACGCACGAAATGCGTGGCCGATCAGTACGCGCAATATGTGGTGGTGGATGACCTGCACATTAACAGCCGTCTCACGCTGGGAGAAGATGTGGCAGACCTGGGTGGCGAAATCCTTGCCTATATTGCCTGGAAAGACGCGACGAAAGATAAAGACCTGAAGCCGGTGGACGGGCTAACGCCGGAGCAGCGGTTCTTTATCGGCTTTGCGCAGTGGGACTGTTCCAATACGCGTCCGGAAGAGATGCGTCTGCGGGCGCTGACGGACCCGCATTCGCCTTCAAAATACCGCATCAATGGCGTGGTGGTGAACATGCCGGATTTTGCCAGCGCGTTTTCCTGCAAAGCGGGGCAGCCGATGGTGAATCCGCCGGAGAAAGCGTGCAAGGTGTGGTGAGTCTGTATCCCGAGCGGAGCGAGGGATCGCTACCCGCGCGAAAATTTTCAGTGGTAATGGATCGGAAACTAATCATTAATATTTTGTAGCCAATTTGTAGTGCCCTTTCTTGACTTAAGAGTATAGGGTTCCCTCCCCTTCGCAAGCTCAGGGTCGGGATTAGAGAAAAATGCCACTCACAATCGTTCAAGCCGGAGATCCCGTACTACGCAGACCTGCCCGCGCGCTGCGTCCAAATGAGATCCGGAGCCGCGAAATCCGCGACCTGATCGAGCAAATGAAAGAAACCATGCATGCCGCTCCGGGAGTTGGGCTGGCTGCGCCACAGATTGGGCAGGGCATTCAGCTTGCGGTGATTGAGGACCGTCCGGAATACATCAAGGACTGGACGCCGGAGCAACTGGCGGAGCGCGAGCGGCAGGCAGTGCCATTCCACGTGATCATCAACCCAAAGATAATGCTGATTGGGGAAGAGCGCGTGGAGTATTTTGAAGGCTGTTTGAGCCTCGAAAACCTGATGGCGCTAACGCCTCGCGCGCGCCGCGTGCGGGTGGAATGTGTTGACGAGAAAGGTGAACCGAAGCTGATTGATGCTGTTGGTTGGTATGCGCGCATTTTGCAGCATGAGATCGACCATCTGGCCGGAACGATGTATGTGGACCATATGCATCCACGCACGCTGATGACTGTGGAGAACTTTACCCAGCATTGGAAAGGCAAGACGTTGCCGGAACTGAAGAGCGGATTTCTCGCGGCAGATTTGCGCAAAAAAACGCCGTAAAAGCCAAAACGAATTAATTCATCTGCGCCCATCTGCGTAATCTGCGGCGCTTTCTGTTCCCAATCCGCTTCCAACCCATTGCAAGTAAAGCACCTATTACCTCAGTAATCTTATCTTCCGTGGCCTTCCAACATACACTTCACGGTCATGAGTATTGGACGCCGAATTTGGGTCTTGTTATTGCTGATTGCCGGGCTTGCCGCTTCATGTGAAGCGCGGCAACTGGCCGTCATTGTGGACAAGACCAACAACACGGCCGGCCTTTCGACGACAGACCTCGCGAAGGTCTTCAAGTTTGATAGCCATAAATGGCCCGACGGCCGTCCCGTAATTCTTGTGCTGCGCGATCCTTCCACGCCGGAGATGAAGACGGCTATTGAGAAGCTCTACCACATGCAGGTGGACGAATTTAAGTCGTTGCTGGCGGCACATTCCAGCGGCGTAATTATTGTGCGGTCGGAAGAGGAGCTTTTGAAATCCGTGGAAGCTATTCCCGGCGCGGTTGGGCTGGTGGACGTTTACTCCATTAACAGCCGCGTGAATGTTTTGAAAGTGGATGGCAAGCTTCCGCTGGAGCAGGGATATTTTCTGAAAGGCAACTAGCCACAACTGCCGCACTCTAGCATTGCTACTGCGGGCAGAGTCGATCATTTTTCGTTGGTCACTGGTCAAGGAGTTACACATGAGGCGGATCAAGGTTTCCACGTTAGCACTCGCCATTATCTTTGGGATTTTTGGGCTGCATGCGGTTGCACATGAGAGCGCCAACGGCATGCATATCTCCACCAAGTCGCCGCAGGCGCATGTGTTCTTTGAAAAAGGCATACAAAAGATGGAGATGCTGCACACGCAGGACGGCCTGGATAATTTCCGCAACGCCGTGAAGGCCGATCCGCAATTTGCCCTGGGGCACATCTTTCTCACCTTCTTTTCGCAAGATCCCACGGAGCAGGTAGCAGAGCGTGAAAAAGCGCTGGCTACGCGCGCTTCCGCCGGGCCGGAAGAAAAATTGATCATCGATTGGCTGGCCAATGCAAGCCAGGCTAACTGGGTGCCCGCGATCCAGGCCATGAATGAAGCTCTGAACGGCTATCCCAATGACAAGCATCTGCACTGGCTGGCCGGATGGTGGCTGCAACTTGACCGCAGCCAGACGCAGCGCGCCATCGCTATGTTTGAGCAGACCATGAAGATCGATCCGCAGTTTGCCGATGCCTATAACGAAGCCGCGTATTGCTACGCGCGTCAGAACAACTTCGACAAGGCTTTTGCCGACATTAAGCGCTATACCGAACTTGTTCCTAATGAGCCTAACCCGCAGGATTCTTTCGCGGAACTCTCTCGCATGGCAGGACGATTTGAGGATGCGTTAACACACTACCGCATGTCGCTCAAGATCGATCCCAGCTTCCATGAATCTCAGCTCGGCCTGGGCGATACTTACGCCTTGATGGGCGACCAGCAAAAGGCCCGCGCCGAATATGCCAAGGCCATTGAAGTTGCGTCCCCGGTGCAGAAAGTTGTGTGGTCATTGCAGGTGGCCGCAACGTATGTTCGCGAAGGCGACCTGGCCGCGGCCGACAAAGCTTTTACCGCGGTAGCCGAGCAGGCCCACGCCAAAGATTTTGCCAACCTTGAAGCTGAAGCGTATCGCAGCATGTCCTTGTACCAGCTTGAGGGCCCCGCGTCGCTGGCGCTGCTGGCCAAGGCCGAAGCTGCTCTCCACGAAGCGCATAAAGTTCCGCAATCGTTGCTGAACCAGGAACTGGCCACCGTGTTGCGCACCCGCGTGGAGCGCGC
>DASXJO010000132.1:0-7810 GCA_036497385.1 Candidatus Angelobacter sp.
TCGGCACATACGCTCCGCCCGCCTTCATCACCCCGAGCAGCGCGACAACCATTTCCAAGCCCCGTTCCAGACAGACACCAACACGCACTTCCGCCCCCACCCCCTGGCTCCTTAAAGCATGCGCCACCTGATTCGCCAATCCGTCCAGCTCTCCATAGCTCAACACTCCCCCTTCCGCCCTCACCGCTTCTGCTTCCGGATGATCCGCTGCCTGTCGCTCGATCCACTCATGAATGCAGGCTGGGCCTGTGTAATCGCGTGCATTTCCACGGGCCGATTCAAAAACCTCTCGCGATTCTGCTTCGCTCAACAAGGAGAAGTTTTCATAGCGCGCCAGCGGTGAAAGCGCCATCGCAGTCAGGCAACGCAGGTAACAATCCGCGATCGCCTGCACCTGGTCCATCCCGAGCACACTGCCATCGCACTTCAGGATGAATGCCACACCACCGGTAAAGGCATCGAGACGGAAATTCGATGCCATGGTGAAGCTGGTTTCTTCATACAGGCGAGCGCCCAGCAGCGTGACCTCAGGAATACGCTGCACACTCTGGTAAACGTGGTAATGGGTAAAATAAAACAGAGTTTCAGAGAGCGGCTGGCCGCCAAGGCGTCTGCGAATTTCAGCCATGGGGAAGCGACGGTAAGGCAGCAGTTCGCGCTCAGCGTCAAAAACTTCTGTTACCAGATCGCTCCAGCTGCCGCCTCTGAGACGAACACGGAAAGGAATGCTATTAATAAAGAGGCCCGCCACGCGTTCCCCGTCCATGGTTTCCGGACGGCCCGCCGAAACCATGCAAGTCAGCACATCCGTGTTGCCGCACAATAGCGCCAGCACGCGAAGGTGCGCGGCAAGCAGAACATCCTTCACGGGCACGGCAGTAGAAAGCGCAAGCCGCTTTAAGCCATCAGAGACTTCCTGCGCGAGGGGCACCTCATGAACCAGAATCTCACGGCGAGTTGGCGGCTGTTGTGGTGCGGGCCGGCTCCAGCGCGGCAATTCAAGAGCAACGGCATCCTGTAGTTTGCTGGTCCAAAAATCTGCGGCTTCTTCTGACGCCATCGCGGTCTGTTCCAGCGCAACGTAATCGCGGAAGCGGGTCATAGGCGGATTGACTTCAACAGTCCCTTCGCGGACTAATGCCAGATAATGATGGAACATCTCCGTGATCAGCGACGCTTCGCTCCAGCCATCCAAAATGGCGTGATGAAAGCTGAGGGTAAACTGCCATGCACTGGGCCCACGCAAGTGGATCCATATCCGCAACAAGGGTGGCCGCGCAAAATCAAAACCTTGTGTTTTCTCCTGTTCGTAAAAGCGGTCAACTTCGGCTTCCTGCTCCGGCAGTGTCCAATCGCTGATGTCTACCAGACGAAAGCTGAAGTCGCACTCGTGATGGACCAGTTGCAGCGGCTGGCTGAAGCCGACCATATCGAAAGAGGTCCGCAACGCCTCATGGCGCGCGCCCATCGCATTCACCGCGATCTGAAGTTTTTCGGGATCGAAAGGAGCGCGCACGTAGAAGCTAGAAATGTCATGATAGATCGCTGAGCCGGGGCGATACTCGCGATGAAAAATCATGCCGGCCTGAAGCTGCGTAAGCGGATAAGCATCATCAATACCGGCGGGAATCCGCTCCCTGTCATCTTGAGAAGCCATGGAGAAGGCGGGAGCTGCTGAAGTATCGGCATTGTCCGCGCCGTGCAAAACTTTTGCCAGTCCGCGGATGGTAGGATTTTTAAACAGATCGTCCACGCTGAAATAGAGCCCACGTTCCTGGGCGCGAGCAACGATCTGAATACTGCGAATGGAATCTCCACCAAGCGCAAAATAATTATCGTCGGCCCCCACGTCCTGAACTTTCAGGACCTGCGACCACACGCCGGCCAGTACCTCTTCTTCCAACGTGAGAGGAACAACGAACGCATTTTCAAACTGGGCCCGCGATTGGCCCGGCGCGGGCAAATTGAGCCGGTCTACTTTTCCATTTGCGGTAAGAGGCAGAGACGAAAGCTGGATGTAGATGGCCGGCACCATATAGTCCGGCAGCCGCGTTTCAAGAAAACGCCGCAATTCGACAACTGCCACAGCTTCGCTGCCGGAAGGAACAAAATAAGCAACCAGACGGCCCTCGCCGGGCTGCGGTTTATCCGCAATCACCACCGCTGCGCGGACGCCGCGGTGTGCATTGAGAGCAGCCTCTATCTCTCCTGGCTCGATGCGATAACCGCGAATCTTGATCTGGTCGTCAATGCGTCCCATGTATTCCAGGCTGCCATTGCGTAGAAAGTGCGCCAGATCGCCTGTACGATAAAGCCGAGCGCCCGGCTCTTCACTGAAAGGATCTGCGATAAAGCGTTCGGCAGTGAGATCAGGGCGATCAAAATAGCCGCGTGCAACCCCTGTCCCGCCGATAAACAACTCGCCCGCAAGGCCGGCTGCAACCGGATTCATATCAGCATCCAGAACATACAGGCGGGTATTCCGGATGGGTTGACCGATGGGTATGGCTCCGTGCCCCACATTGCAGGCGGGGGTTGCATAGCAGCAACAGCCGACAACGGTTTCTGTTGGACCATACTCATTGAACAGCATCAGCTCCGGGGCGGCTGAGGCCCAGAAACTTGCATGCTCAGATTGCAGTGCTTCCCCTCCAAGAATCAAACACCGCGCGGTTTTAGAAGCTTGCTCACCACTCAACTGCTGATTGAGTAAGCGAAGATGCGATGGCGTGAGTTTGACGAATGTAAAATCCGGCGCCGAGCGCATCAATCGAATGAGCGCCTCCGGACCGCCGGATGGCGCAATATGTACAGGCTCGCCAGACAACAGCGGACCAAAGATTGTGGTAACGGTGAGATCGAAGGCAATAGAAGAATGCAGAGGAGCGCCATTGCCGCCCTGTCCAAACGGATAGTAGTCGAGTGCCCACTCTATATAATTCGCCAGCCCGGCATGCGTCACCAGCACGCCTTTCGGTTCACCCGTCGACCCTGAAGTGTAGATGACATAAGCAACATTCTCCGGATCTGGGTCGCCATGTTCCTGCAATATCTCAGGCGGAGCTTCGGTTTTCAGCAGATTTTCCACGAACCCGGCGCGTGAGCACTCCGGCAGTGCGGAAGCAGTTTTCGCAGAGGCAAGAATAAGAATTCCTGCCGTCATAAAGCGTATGCGCTCGAGAGGATAATCCGGGTTGACAGGGACGTAAGCTCCGCCCGCTTTCAGCACCGCAAGCAGCGCAACAATCAAGTCAGGTGAAGGATGAAGACAGATTCCAACTCGCGACTCGGGACCAATGCCGTCGGAACGCAGCCAAAAGGCAAGACGGTTGGCGCGTGCATCCAGTTCCGCGAAAGAGACGGCTGTCTCGCCGGAGATAATGGCGGCCTGTTCAGGAAACTTTCTCGCCATCTCTTCAAAACGGCGATGAACAGGAATAAACGGGACCGTTTTCGTAGTCGCATTAAACTCAATCAGCAAATCATGGTACTGTACAGGGCCAACCAGATTGAATTCCACAATCGGTCTCTCAGGATTCGCCACTGCACCAGCCAGCAGAGTTTCAAAAGCATCGGCCAGATACTCGATAGCACGCTTATTGAAGCGATGTGGAGCATAATGAAAGCGCAACAGCAGGCCACTCTGTGTATGCGTGCAGGAGAGGCGCAGACGAAAATAATCATGGCACGCTTCAAGTGAGACAGTGTGGAACCGAGCGCCGTTGGCGACCACAGGCTGAAATGGCGCGGCGTATTCAAAAGCAAAAGGCAGAAACGCAGGTGGTCCCTGAGCGCCATTCACGTCAAACAAGTCCCAGGAAAAAGTGTCTGCGCCTTCACGAGCATCCGTAATGGCATAGCCTACATTTGCCAGAAGGTCGCGCCATGAACGTTCAGCATCCAGGTGCGCCATGACAGGGAGATAACGGGAGCATGGCCCCAGTAGCCCATTCAGTTCAGATCCGGAATCAATGCGGGGATCAAAGAGCATTCCCACCACAATGTCACTTGCGCCGGTCAGCCGGAAAAGCAGTGTCATCCAGGCCGAAAGCAGTACCTGTTCAACGGTGGACTGCGATTGCTGTGACAGTTCAAGAACTGATTGCGTCAGCGCGGCTCCAAGCTGATGTTGAAATTCATGTGGAGCGCCACCGTCTGCGCCAGCGGCATCTTCAAGCGGCAGCGTATAAGTGGCAGTGCCGGCAGCTTGGAGGGTTCTCTCCCATGAACGCTGGCCTCCTGACGCGATGCTGTCTTGCAACAGCTCATTCTGCCACGTGGAAAATTGCGTGTATGAAACCGGCTCATCCAGTTCCATGCCTGAGGAGAGTAATGCTGCTTCATTCACCAATCGCGCCAATGTCCCCGCGTCAGCACACAAGGCCGGGAGTCCAGCAAGCAGGATTGCGCTATCGTCTGAAACTCGCAGCCAATGAACCTGCAACGAACTGCCGTTGGGGAGATTGCGCTGGCGCTCACGCATGAGTGCGGCCATCCGCTTCACTTCTTCCTGTTGCAACGCTTCAGAGGCCGAACGCAAATCCATCTCTTCAAACAGCATTCCGCTTTCAGGCATGACTACCTGTACCGGCGCGTACACTCCAGACAGGCGGTCAAATCTTGACCGCAGAATTTCATGACGCAGCATGACCTTGCGAAACGCCGCAGCCAGCCGCTGAACGTCAATCTCACCTTGTACACTCACGTGGACCTGGGCCAGGTAATGCGATTCCCGCTGCATCAGGTCCCAGACGCGCTTCTGCTGGGGTGAGAGTGCGTAGCCTTCAAAACCGGATTGCGCAAAGACAGTTTGTGTCCCCATGATCGAACCCCTTAGTTTTGTGGCAAAGATGGGAAAGGTTCGGCAAGCGCCACAACTACCTTGCGCGCTCCCTGGTAAGGTTCACGTCCGTGTGCGACGAGCATGTTGTCCACCAGCACGACATCCCCATGCCGCCACGGAATAAGAATCGTGGAGGACTGGTAGGCTTCATTGATCGCGTGCAAATCTTCAGGCGCAATGCGGGACCCGTCGCCGTAACAGGCGCCGCGCGGAACATCGTCTTCAGAAAATAGCCGGCCCATGGCCGCTTGCAGATCGGGCTCTGCGCCCGACATTTGAAACAGATTCGCCTGGTTGAACCACACCGGTTCCCCTGACTCAGGATGACGCGCCGTTGCCGGACGCACATGCCGCGTGCGCAAGTGCGTGGTGCTTACCCATTCCCATTCCGTCCCCACGGAAGCACAGTGCCGCTCCACTTCGGCGGGATCATCAGTCTGAAAACTTTCCTGCCATGAGAGGCCAAGGCCCGCGCGGAAATTGCGCAGGTACATTACCTGTTTTTCTTCGAAACGCGTCCGTATGGCGGGATCCATGCGTTGATACACCAGACGGCTGTCAGCCAGCGGAGTCTCGCCGCCTTGCTGCGCAGGCTGGAAACAATAAAACCAAAGCTTGCGCGGCCACTTATGGGAGTAGGAATTTTCGTTATGCATGGGAATACGCTGGTCTGCCGGATATTCAGTGGAGGTGTAGATGTTCCCAGTGACCAGAGAACGCGGCGTGGAACGCTCGGTATACTTCATCAGGTCAGGGGTAAAGGTAACAACCGCGCGCTCAAATGTCTCCACGGAATTGATGCCGAAGTTGCGGAACATCACGGCGCCATGTTTGTTCAACGCATTACGCACACGCCCTGTTGATGCAGTAAGCCAGGTAGCCAGATCCACTCCGTGCGTAGTGGGTTCAATTAACAAAGGCCAATGCGACCCCGGGTGCAGTTCGGATTCACGAACAAGACTCTCCGGCGATCCGGTAATGGGCCGGACCCGCGTTTCGCGCAAGGTCTTGCGCGGACTACTTGCTTTCATTTCCATTGGAACTCCCTTTAAAGAACGAGGAATAGTTTCCGCCAGAGCAAGAACGGACATTGCAGGATCAGCGGCAATCCCGGTGAGCAGCGTGGCAAAGGACGTGAGCATTCTTGAGATGGTTTCAGTGCTGAACAGGTCGCGGTTGTAATCGAGAAAGCCGGTGATCCCATCTTCACGCAATACGGTCTGCAGTTCGATTTCAAATTTGGTCCAACCGCGCTCCGGCGCAATGGTCTCAATCTCCAGGCCCGGAATTTGCGAATCGTGGATGCGTGCATTGCGCAATCCGAAAACACAACGTGATAACAACGCGTGGCTGAGGTCGCGGCCAGTAAGGGCACGCCGCACTACCTCTTCAAAAGGGGCATTCTGGTGCGCGTATGCCTTGGAAGTGAGTTCACGGACGGATGCAAGCAGATTACGGAAAGAAACACCAGGAGTAAGGCGTACGCGCAGAAGAAGCGTATTGAGGAAACACCCAACTGTCTCTTCAAAGCCCGCCGCAACACGATTGGAAACACTGGTAGCCACCACAATATCGCTCTGGCTGCTATCGCGATGAAGCAGAATAGAGAATGCGGCGAGCAACGTCATAAAGAGCGTCGCGCCTTCCTGGCGCGAAATTCTCTTGAGGTCCTGCATCAAATTCGCAGGCAAAGCAAATGTCTGCCGGGCGCCAGGGAAAGCATTTGCGCGTGAGGGCTGCCGCGGTTGTGAAGTAGGCAATTCCAAAGGAACGGCGCCGGCCAACTGGGTGCGCCAGTACTCAAGCTCTGTTTCAAAAACACCGGATTCAAGACACTGGCGCTCCCATTGTGCAAACGATGAATAGCACAGCGCGGGCGCGGGCCACTCCACGTCACGGCGTTGAATGGCAGCGGCATAAAGTTTGATCAGGTCGATCACCAGCGTCTCAATTGACCAGGCATCAGAAATGATGTGGTGCATGGTCAGCACCAGCACATGCTCCCGGTCGCCTGCATGGAACAGCGTGGCACGGGCAAGCGGAGCACAAGTGAGATCAAACGGACTGCGTCCTTCTTCTTGAATGGAACGGAGAATTTCAACCGTTGAATGGCCCGAACAATCAATGATATTAAGCGGCAATTGCGCCTGGGCATCAATGCGCAGCGTGGCCTTTCCCCGCGCAGTGGGAAAACTTGACTGCAGAGCTTCATGGCGGGAAACAAGTGCATTCAAGCTCGCGCGCAAAGCTTCAATATTGAGTTCTCCGGTAAGGCGCAACGCAAGAGGAAGGTTATAAAACGGAATCTCAGGATTGGAATGGCACAAGAACCATAGACGCTCCTGCGCAGATGAAAGCAGAGGTTGGTCCTGCGTATCTGAAAGGTCCGTTCCCGGGCCGCTGCTCGCGGCAGCACGACGGGCCCGCATTATCGATTGCGCCAGCCCTGCTACAGTGGAATCTTCAAAGAAAGCCCGCAATGAAAGCTTGGTGCCGAAAGCCTCTTCCAACCGTGCTACCAACCGGATAGCTGTAACCGAATCGGCTCCAAGCGAAAATAGATTGTGGTGTATGCCGACGCTTTCCAGTCCAAGCAACTTTGCACAAATAGAGGAAACAATTTCTTCCAAAGGATCACGCGGCCCAGCGGTGTCTTCAGCAGCAGCAATAGTCTGAACTGCCTGCAGAGCTTTGCGATCAACTTTCCCGTTGCTGCTCAGCGGCAAAACGCCAAGCACTGTAAGCGCGGACGGTACCATGTAATTTGGCAGCCGACGGCCAAGATACTCGCGCATTTGGGCCGAGTTCATGTCCGTTCCGGGTTGGAGCACGACATAGGCAGCGAGGCGTCTGCCGGAGGCGGAGTTCAATACTGTTACCACTGCTTCCTTCACTCCTGCGTGCGTCCGCAATGCCGCCTCGATCTCCCCTAACTCAATCCTGTGTCCCTGGATCTTGACCTGCGCA
>DASXJO010000133.1:0-2337 GCA_036497385.1 Candidatus Angelobacter sp.
TGGAGCGGCTACGGTCCAGGTAACTTTCCGCCAGTTCAACAGGCGAAAGCTGACGCGCGTGAATGCGCTTTGAAAGTTCAGTGACAGAGAGAAAGAGAATATCTTCGCTGAGCATTTATTTTTTCTCTTTCTTCGGCTTGGGCTGGGCAGGTTTCGTCGCGCCGTTTCCATGGGCTGCCCCGAGACTTGCTTCTGGACTTACTTCCGAACGATAGACGCGAAAGGCATCGGCTGGCTGGTCAGAGTTTTCCAGTTTGAAGGCGCGCATCTTTTCCAGCCCTTCCTGTGATTCAGCCATAATGCGGCGGATGTCAGCTTTCTGCTCGTCGCTGAGCCGCTCACCATATTTGCGGAAAATGGATGCCACTTTCATCTCCACCTCGGCCTGAGCAGAGGGGGAAAGCTTGGCCATGGCGGCTTTCGTCTTGGCTTCAAGAGATTGGGAATCAAGGGGCTGGGTATTCGTCGTAGCGGCCTGGGCCAACGCATCAATAGTCAGCGCATTCCCCTTTGGAATCAGCGCAGTAGTGGCAGCCGCAGCCGCGCCCAAAGCAAACTGGCGCCGACCGAGCAGGAATTTGGACATCCCGTTGTTCTCCCGTGAAGAAAGTCTAAGGCCGGAGAGTAAATGAAGCGCAACTTGATCGTCAAACCTCGTAGTCAAAACAGGGAGCATCAAAGCCGATCTTCAACCATAACGTCGAAAGCCGGATCAAACGCGGGGCGAGCAGCTTGCATCAAATAATAGCCGCTTGTCTCAGTTCAAATTCACGGATGGTCTGCCCATGGCACGCTGGATTGCATTTGATCAGAAAACAACTTCCATTCTTCGTTCCATGCTGGCGCAGGGGACAAGGATTGACACTCTTCTTCGCGGACCAGTGGATTACGCTCTGGCCCGTCCCAGCGCGGTGATTGCAGTTTTGCCGGCGGGCCAAGGCGACTTCTTGGGGATCGCAACGTTCCGTCGGGCGCGAGCAGCGGCTGCCCAGCGTGCGGCCTCTGAACCGTCACGGAGCATTCCTCCAACTCAGCCCGCGGCTCATCAGTCGTCCACGCGTGCCGGAGGATTTTTGGGCTTGAGTGACGAACCGGTATTCGATGACGAAGCGCCGCAAGAAAAAAAGGGCTGGTGGAAGAAGTTCTGGGATGAATAGGCCTTCTCGAACGAAGCGAGAGATCCCTACGGCGAGACATTCCAATGACGCAAGCCCAACTCTCTTGAACCCAGCAAGCATTCAAGGTAATAGGGGTCCCTCGCTGCGCTCGGGACTTCGGGATGGCTGGTGGAAGAAGTTCCGGGATGAATAGACCTTCTCGAGCGAAGCGAGAGATCCCTACGGCGAGACATTCCAATGACGCTAAGCCCAACTCTCTTGAATCCAGCAAGCATTCAAGGCAATAGGGGTCCCTCGCTGCGCTCGGAAATTCGGGATGGCTGGTGGAAGAAGTTCTGGGATGAATAAAAACTGAAATCGTGAGTGGACCGTTCTACTGGACTTTATAGCTGCCATCACCCCAAGGAAATTGCACTGCGACTCTGCAACTTGGACTAATAATCGTCACACTGGCCCTTCCCGATTTTTGTCCCTTGACTCTGGGGAAAATCACCGCAGTATATGTGCCAGCCGGCGTGGCGGTAGTCTTTTGCTGCCCGCTTTCCGTGCCAGAGACTGATTCAACCATGAGAGACTCGCCGGCCCGAAAACCGGAACCGCTCAAAACCACCCCTGCGTAATCCGGAGCAGCCATTTCGACCGACAACCTGCATCCATTCGCAGTGTTTTCAATGGGAAAGGGTATGGCTCCAGCAAAGGCTTGCAGCGTCCAGTCATCCGACGTGAGCGCGACCCGCTTTCGTTCGCCACGGCCAGCGACCACTCTTACGTCAATTGGATCTTCTGAAATGTTGTGCGTCACGTCACCCAGTCGATTTACCACTAAGCCGTCAGGATTGATGAACGCATCGGCTACGGCCTGAGGCTCGCTTCCCAAAGTCCACATCCATAGCGTGAGGGGCTGCCCTTTAGGCAATCCTGAGGCAAACATCCTGTAGGAAACAACTGTGCTTCCCTCGACAACATCTCGGCCAGTTTCCGTTAGCGTAAGAGTGCTGCCGGGGGAGTTCTTACCTTTTGTCCAGTTATCTGTAAATTGCTTATCCTGTCCTGACAATGCCGACGAGAAAATAGTAGTAACAAAAAGAGTAAAACAAAGCCTAAGCACAGAGTTCTCCACCATGGAATAAGTAATCGAGAGTAGCATATGGCCGAGAATGAGAAAACGGAGTAGGTGTAGATTGCGTTCGGCCAACAGGTATTTACCTCAGCTCCATTC
>DASXJO010000134.1:0-4143 GCA_036497385.1 Candidatus Angelobacter sp.
ATAATGTATACGCCTGCGGCGCTCATGTTTCCGGTGGTGGCGCTGTCGTCGCCGCTTTCGCCGTGGATCTTGATCGGCAGTTCCAGCGGAAATCGTTTCCCAGTTCTAGCCTCTTCTGACATTCACTACACTCCTCAGCAAATGCCCCTGCCGGGGAAAAATGGGGCATTTTAAACAAATAGAAAGTCGATGACTGAGGTTTATACCACGAAAATGCAAAGCAGAGTAGATGGTCTTCAACTTAGTTGGCCGGAAAAGCCCAATAAAGACGCTATAAAGTAAACGGCTGCCGGACACGGAATGTCCAGCAGCCATTCGAATCGAGCAAAAACCTTAACGCCCCGGGGAAAGGCCGGGAGCCGGGATCATCGGCTTAGTCGCGGGTGAAAACGCCGGTAACGGTATAACCCAGTGCCAGTCCAATGAAGGCCATCGCGCCGCAAATAGGCCCCAAGTGGTTTCTTACGTTGCGTTTAACGTCCAGCCGCTCATGCACGCTCTCACGCAGCTCCTGCACGGAGTTATGCAGCTGGCGGCGTTCGTCGGCCGCGCGTTTCTCCAGTACGTTTACGGGAATTCCTTCAGTCATGCTGTCCTCGCTTCATTCTGGATCCAGACCTGGTCCTGTTGCAGTACCTTCATGGTGCGCGTTGGGGCCAATTTAGTGGATTTAATTTCAGAATAGGCAAACCAGCCCGCCGTTGCGCCCACTATCATATAAACGACCATTACAATCAGGCTGGCCCAAAGCCACGCGTACGCGCTGGGAACAAAAAACGCGTGCAGCAGTGCGATCAAAGCAAAGGTAAAGACCCCCCAGGCGGAAACCAGGAACAGTGCCGCCACCACGGCCAGCGGAATCACCGCCTTAAGGCGGCTGATCTTTTCATCCATTTCCGCCTTCAGTATGTTCACCCGCGTGGTGACAAACTGCTTCAGCTCCTCTTTGGTCTCAGACAGGATGGTTGCAATTGATTTCTCAGTATGCACGTCTCGCCCTCCCAATTCGTAGTGCTATCCCGAGCAACAAGCCTGCAACTCCAGCCGCCAGCGCCGTTTGCACCGGATACTCCCGCACAGTCTGCTGAGCTCTTAGGCGTGCGCGGTAGTAATTCGTCCTTGCCTGCCGGCCCAATTCCGCCGATTTATCTCTGGCCTGTGTGCCCAGTTCAGCGGCTTTATCCTGCGCCGTATGTGTAAGCTCCTGCACACGGTTGGTCGCCATCCGGCGCATGCTTTCCGTCCGGATTTTGGCGTTTTCCGCCAGATTGATCACGCGGTCATAGATACCATGCTGCGCCAGTTGTTCCACGTTTTCTTTGGTCTGCCGCAAAATCAAGGCAATTCTGCCTGCGGCGGCGCCCAACTCAGCCGCGCGCTCCTCCAAAGGAGATCTCCCAACGCTCTTGGTATCCAGCAGTCGATCTGGAGGCGTTGAGGGATATGTATCAAAATTAGGGACATCTGAGCTGTTGTGCATGCTCTCGGCCATTATTAATTCCTCTGGATTACTAGGATGTAGGATTAAGCCCGCGTGTTTGCAGGGGGTAAGAAGGATTCGAGAGCTGCGGGACGGTCTTGGGCAACTCTGGGGTGCGCTATAGCGAAACGCCAGCTATAGCGAAACGACAAAAGACCTTTGAAACACAGAGGAACAGAGGAAACGGAGGAAGGGAATTAATTCTGGCGATCCCTAGCAATGATTAGCTCTTGCAAGATGACCTGGTTTTCTCCGTGTCTCCGCGCGCCTCCGTGGTGAGATTTTGATTTTGCTCGTCGATCTTGGCAGCCCTAGAACGCACCGCCGCCACCGCCGCCAAACCCGCCCCCTGAAAACCCTCCGCCGCCACCACTTCCGCCACTCCATCCTGAGCCGCTGGAACTGGCACGCGGAGCAGAGACAAAAGTAGAACTCGCAGTGCTCGCCATTGAGCCCAGGCTGTTGACGAAGTAAAAGGTGCTGAAACTTGGGCTCGGGCCGTATCCCTGGTACCACGTAGGCGGGTTCTGGATGATGCCTTCAAACGCCTTGGCCCAGCGATGTTCCACGCCCAGCGCCATGGCATAAGGCAGGAACTTTTCAAACGTGTCCGGGGGCATGCGCTTCAGCCTGTCTGCATCCACGCGATTCATAAATTCCTGAAAGCCCTTGATCTGTACTTGCGTACGCGCGCCCTTCAGGCTGGTAGCCGTGAGCTGTTTACCGATAATGAGGATAATGGCGACGGCAATCAGGCCCGCCCCAATCGCCATCGGAACCGAGCTCAGGAAATCGGCAAAGCTCAGGACCTGCAAGGCAAGGTAGGGCAGCGCCACCAGCAGAAATCCAAGCGCCAGGTATCCCGCGGCTGAGTCCGGATCAACCGTATACATGCCCTTGGCTTTCAACGCGCTCATAATTTCGCTCTTGATCATCGGCAGGGCGGTATAAAAATGGTTGGTTAGATTGGAGAGCAGCGTGACCTCACCGCCGGAAAAAACCTGTTGCAGCATCGCCCGCTCATAATCCGTAAGGCTTTTCCAGTCGTCGGGACTCTTCAGCAGGTGGAACTCATAATCCTTGGTCGAAGAAAGAAAGCCTTTGTGCTGCGTTTCCACGATCTTCACGTAGCCGCGCACCGCCATATCGATCAGGACCGAAGTAATGTCGCGGGGATCCACGCTGCCGTCAATCAACGTTCCCACTTCCGCCGGGCCCATCTGTTCCGGCGGGCCATACATGGGCGCCACGGACATTCCGGGATCGGGATCGCGACCCTTAAGCCACCACATGGGAAACATCACGGCAAAGGCCCAGAGCGGCAGCGTAAGCACCGGATTGCTGCGTATAAATCTGAAAAACCGCGCGATTGCACCGGGCTGATGCAGCACGCCTTTTTCAATGTAAATGTCCGCCGTTAATCCGCCGCGCATTGGCAAAGGGTCTTTGGTTTCAACGCTGGCGCTGGGCCCGGTGATGCCCGCAGAAGCGGGGTCTGAAGATCCGTAAATGCCCTCGAAGGCTTGCGCTCGCAGTTTGCCGCTTGCTTCCGCAGGAAAGTAAATCGTCGCTGACGCTTGTTCAATGGGCACGGGCCAGTCATTGCCGGTGACGTTCCAGTAAAACTCGTCGTGGTCTTCAAAAAACCGCGTGCCGTTGGCCACGGAATATTCAATGTTCACGGTACGCGTTGCGTCCACCGCTCCCGGCACAAAAACCTTTAAACGAAGAAAGCCATTGCTGGTTTTCTTCTCCACTTTCAGCTTGTCTCCGTTGTCATCCGTGACGGACAAAACTTTCACGAACAGCGTGTAATTCGATCCGCCGGGGCCGGGATAATCCACCGGAATATCGCGATAAATTCCCTGGTAACTGCCGGAGAAGACAAACGTGATCTGCTCTTCCACGCGCGCCGAGCCGTCTTCTTCCACGTGGATTGTGCTATTGAATTTGGAAATGTGATAGTTGCGCGCCCACGCCGGCAAGCTGAAAACCAGCAGCAGCACTGCCAGGATTTTGGCGGCAGAGAAGGCCCGGCTTCGGGAATGGCCAGTGAATTTCACTTGGCTTAGAACTTTACGGCCACGTTTTCGCGATCGGCGGGAGTATCCATCTCAAAGAACTGCCGCGTGTGGAAGCCGAACATGCCCGCTATAATGTTCGTGGGAAAAGACTGGACGCGCGTGTTGAAGTCGCGCACCACGGCATTGTAGTACCGCCGCGCATTCTGGATGTTGTCTTCAATAGAGTTGAGCGAAGTCTGCAGTCCAGTGAACTGCTCTGATGCTTTCAGTTCAGGATAATTTTCCGCCACCGCAAACAGGCTCTTCAGCGCCCCGGTGAGCTGGCCTTCCGCCTGGGCCTTGTCCGCCGGCGTTGTCGCCTGCATGGCCTGGGAGCGGAACTTGGCTATGTTCTCAAATGTCCCTTTTTCATGCGCGGCGTAACCTTTTACCGTCTCCACCAGGTTGGGGATCAGGTCATGGCGGCGCTTCAGTTGCACGTCGATATCTGACCAGGATGAATCCGCGCGGACGCGCAACTGCACCAGGCTGTTGTACATGCCGGCCAGAATGAAGATTGCGCCCACAACCAGTATCCCGATCACAATCAGTGGCATCATCGTTTGCTCCTGGAACAGATCCTCTGTAAAGAATTGTTGA
>DASXJO010000135.1:0-3805 GCA_036497385.1 Candidatus Angelobacter sp.
AATGCCACGGCTTCACCAATGCCAGACGAGGCTCCGGTGATCCATACGCGGCGGTCTTTAAAGTCCATCAGTCCTATTTAGCTCCGGCCAGGTCCAGAGTGGCGCTGAAAAGGAATTGCACAAATTTCCCGAACCCAGCGATCTGGATACGCTCGTCATTGCCGTGAATGCGCTTGAGCTCTTCCAGACTCAGAACAGTTCCGATGTCATAGGCCTGCACACCCTTGGCTCGAAGCTGCGCTGAATCGGTAGCGCCTACCTGCATGATGGGAATCGTTGGGGCGCCGGGAAAAACCTGTTTCGCAGCCCGCTCCAGCGAATGAAAACCGTCCGTATTAAGGCCTGAAGGCGGCGTGGCTGGCCGCGCGTTCGTATTCTCCGCGTCAACAAAGGTGATTGCAGGATCATTGATCAGCTTTGCCAGCGCAGCTTTGAGCGCATCCATGTTTTCGTCCGGCAGGGCGCGGACATCAAATCGCGCCTCCGCGTCGGCGGGAATCACGTTGGAGCGGAAGCCGCCCTTGATGATCGTCGGGACCAGCGACGTGCGAAGCATGGAGTAATACGATGGCTGCGTTTCATGCAGTTTCTGTTGCACTGCGGAATCTTCTACATGCGTGTAAAGCTGCGCCTTTTCCGGCACGCTGATGGTGGCAATCTGCTGGAAAAAGCGGCGTGTGGTTTCGTTCAAACGCATAGGGGCTTCCCAACGGGATATTTTGTCGACCGCCGCAGCCAGATGCGCAATGGGATTATCCAGGCGGGGCGCGGAGCCGTGCCCGCTGGTGCCGTGCGCCACCACTGAAAAACCCCGCGGCACCTTCTGCGTAGTGGAAACGGCCACGTATTGCGTTTTGCCGTTTTCTTCCGGAATGTCGCCACCTTCATTCAGCGCGTATTCGCAGGCGATTTCATCCCAATGCTTTTCCACCATGAAATCAATGCCGAACTGGCTGGTGCCTTCTTCACCGGCTTCGGCCAGCAGGATCACATCCCGATCAAGCGGGACTTTCATGCGATGCAGCAGCAGGAAGACCTCAAGATTCGCTGCGTCCATGGATTTGTCATCAACCGAGCCGCGCCCGTAAAGATAGCCGTCTTTGATCGTGGCGGCAAAAGGGTCTATGGTCCACTGGTCGCGCTCCACGCCCACGACGTCCAGGTGCCCCATGAGCAGCAGAGGCTTCTTTTTTCCATTGCCTTTCAGCCGCGCGACGAGGTTGCCGCGACCCGGCGCGGACTCAAATATCTGCGCGGTTATTCCTTCCGCGGCCAGCACTCCCTTGATGTATTCAGCGGCCCGCGTTTCATTGCCGGGAGGGTTGCTGGTATCAATCTTTACCAGGTCGCCGAGAAACTTAACGGCTTCGGCCTGAGCTTGTATGAAGTCAGGTGCTGCCTGGGCTTGTGACAGCCCAATCAACATCAGGAAAACAGATACCGCACGAGATGTGAACCAAAACATTTTGAAAACTCCTACTAATGTAATGAGCAAGAAAAATGCTATGAGACGCACCATTACGTGTTGGCGATTGCCGCATGGCAAAAGTTTAATCGCTTGCAACAGCGCACGCAGTCTTGCCTGTCAGATAATGCTAACCAAAACCGCTCATGCCATTTAGATAACCGGCTTGGAAGCGGATTTTACCCCGATTAAATCAAAAAGTAAGGTCGTATAACCTTAGTAACTTGTGACCATTATGGGAAAAGCCTAATCTTTAACAAATTTTGCCCAGTCAGTCTAGAAGTTCGTCCGACCCCATGAAGAAGGAGAAGTTACTGTGAATACATCTATCGCGTCGAGCTACGACTACCGATTGGTAGCCCTATCGGTGCTGATTGCCATTTGCGCCTCGTATGCTGCGCTTGATCTTGCTGGCCGGGTCACCGCAGCTCGAAACAGTGCGCGTCTGGCATGGTTATTTGGCGGAGCCATCGCAATGGGTACAGGCATCTGGTCTATGCACTATACAGGAATGCTCGCCTATCAGTTGCCAGTGCCAGTTTATTATCATATTCCAACAGTAATTCTGTCTCTGGTAGCCGCGATCTGCGCGTCGTTTGTCGCACTGTTCGTGGTAAGCCGTCCACGCGTCGGCTTTCTTCATGTTATTGCTGGAAGCTCGCTGATGGCTACTGGCATTGCCGGAATGCATTACACGGGAATGGCAGCTATGCGCATGCCTGCCATGCACCGCTGGAACACGACATTCGTTGTCCTGTCTGTGGTGATCGCGGTCGTGGTCTCTTTAGCAGCACTGGGACTGACATTCATGTTTCGCGAAGACAAGCCGGAAAAATCGGCTAAGATTATTTGCTCAGTAATTATGGGCTTTGCGATCCCAGCCATGCACTATACCGGAATGGCAGCTGTGAGCTTCACGCCTATGGCAGAAGCGCCGGACCTGACAAACGCTCTGGATATCTCCGTGCTCGGAAATGTGGCGATCATTGTCGTCACGTTTGTCGTCCTTGGATCGGTATTTCTGCTTCAGCGCTGGTTTGCTCCGCAGAATGTCGCCGTCCAGTCTGAAGCCTAGGCATTGACGAGAAAGAAAGCATAAATTGCTTCCGGAAAAGAGCGCCTTTGCCTAAAAGGCGCTCTTTTTTGATCCAGTTCAGCAGGGTACATCGCACGCAACACATCAGGAATGCGGCTGGCTGGTCGGGAGCGTGGCCGCAATCAGCTGGAGGGCTCTCTCAATGTCTTCCATATTTCCGACGCCTACTGCCAACCCACCCTGGGCCATATCTGCTGAGCCGCCGCCGCGACCGCCAAGCTGGGCCATGGCATCCTTCATCAGGTGGCCCATGTTGGATTTTTGGCCTGGAGTCTGGGCAAAGACCAGCGTCGGCTGTCCGCTGCCCGAAGCGAGCAGTGCGATCACAGTGGACTTCCCTGCCGTGAGCTTTTGTGCCAGTAGCTTGATGAATACTGAGTCGCGCTCAGGAAAGAACTCAGTTATCACTTGCGGTGATCCCGGAGTTTGAGCCAGCAGGCGTTCGGCGTAAAGCTCTGCCAGTTCCTCCAGCAGCTTGTGCTGCATCTTGCCGGCAGCTTTGGTTTCTTCCAGCGATTTCCGTACTTGCTGCGGGACATCATATATATGACTAGAGAAAAGCGACGCGGCTTCAGCAAGAGTGGCGTAATCGCGGCGACCGATATTCACTGCGCGCAGACCGCAGACAAATTCCACACGCACGCCCTGCTTAACTTTTTCAATCTTGCGCAGCAGGATGCTGCCAATCTGTCCGGTGGCTCGAACGTGCGTGCCACCGCAGGCGGTGAGATCAAACTCAGAGATATCGATCAGCCGGAGATCGCCCGTTTGCTTCGGCGGAAGTTTTCTCAGCCCAAGCTGACGCGCTTCTTCCAATGGGACGAAACGGATGCCAACGGGGCGGTCTTCCGCAATCACTTCGTTCGCCAACAGCTCCGCTTTCTGCGCTTGCGATGCGGTGAGACCTGAAGTCTCGAGATCAATGGTGCAGCTTTCTTCTCCCATATGGAAGCTGACCGTTGGCATATTGAAGAGCCGGATGAATGCGGCCGAAAGCACA
The DNA here is from genome assembly GCA_036497385.1 of Candidatus Angelobacter sp. Lineage (GTDB taxonomy): Bacteria > Acidobacteriota > Terriglobia > Terriglobales > Acidobacteriaceae > Angelobacter. The sequence goes on from DASXJO010000135.1 coordinate 3,562, forward strand.
TGCTGGCCTGAGTGCTGCTGCACATGATCAAGACGACGGGCGACATCGACACTGCCATGCACCTGAGTTCCTGCCACGAGAGGCGCGGAAGCAAAATGCAAAATCCGGCCATCTTCTTCATCGGCAACTTCTGTAATGGCGACCTGCTGGCCATCAGCTGTCAGGACGCCGAGATCATGTACCTGGCCGCCGCTCGTGGGATAGAAGGCAGTGCGATCCAGCACAAGGACAGGTTTGCCCTCGC
>DASXJO010000136.1:0-5143 GCA_036497385.1 Candidatus Angelobacter sp.
GCTCGCGCAGGGCATGCACCTCTTCGGTGATCAAGCCAAGATCTTCAGCGATGAAAGGCAGATCGCCCAGGCTGGCCCGCAGCGAATGGAATAAATCGTCACATGGCCCCTTCACCCACCTTCCATGAACCGCCGTGGGCTCGTCGGCGGGAATCTCCCAATAACTTTCAAAACCGCGGAAATGATCAAGTCGAACGATATCGCACATTTCCAGCGTGCTTTTCATGCGCCGGGTCCACCAGTGATAACCGCGGGCCTTGCACACATCCCAGCGGTACAGCGGATTGCCCCAGCGCTGGCCGGTTACGCTGAAAGCGTCCGGCGGGACTCCCGCCACTACTGTGGGAAGGAGGTTCTCGTCCAGAAAAAATAAATCAGGATTCCGCCAAACGTCAGCCGAGTCATAGTTCACAAAGATGGCAACATCGCCCACAATCCCGATGCCGCGCCGGCGGCAGTATTGATGCAGCGCCCGCCACTGCTCAAAAAATGCGAATTGAATCGCCCGCTCACGTTCCAATTCAGGCTGGTGCTCCAGCCCGAATTTATGCAGGCCCTCAGCTTCACGCCGCGCCAGTTCTTTTGGCCATGAGCTCCAGGTAGCGCCCTGATGCACCTGTCGGATCACGTCAAAAAGCACAAAGTCTTCCAGCCATCCGGCATGCGCTCGCTTGAATTCCTCAAAGCGGCCACGGTCCCCATTGCCGCGCTCCAGGAAATTCTGTGCTGCCTGTTGCAGCAAAGGCAGCTTAAGGGCTTTTGCTTCCTCAAAATCTACCCGGCCGTGCGGAGCGGGAAGTTTTTTTAGCTGGTCTTTTTCTATCCAGCCGCGTTCAGCCAGCCTTTCCAGGCTGATCAGCAGTGGGTTGCCGGCAAAGGCGGAGATGGCCGAATACGGAGAATTGCCAAGTCCGGGTGGTGAGAGCGGAAGCACCTGCCATAGGCCCAGGCCGGAGCGGGCCAGAAAGTCCGCGAATTCGTACGCTTCCGGCCCTAGATCGCCGATACCACCCAGCGAAGGCAGTGAGGTTGGATGCAGCAGTATTCCGGCCAAGCGCTGGGACAGCATAGTTCTCTTATGATGCAGTCTTAGCTGCGGGATTTGGCAAGGTTGTCCATTTCTGTTTTGTTGATCTTCACCTTGCCCTCTTTTTCAAGACGGGTGTTCAGATCACTCACAAACAGGCCCAGTATTTCCTGCCGTTTTTGTCCGGCCAGTCGCTCGCGCAGCTGGTCACGTTGCTTGGCAAACTCGGGGTCGGATGTAGACGGCTCTTGCCGCTCCACAATCTGCAGGACTGCCTGGCTTGAGCCAAGGTTCAGCGGACCACTGATTTCACCTTGTTTCATCGTCAACGCCGCGGCGGCCGGACCGGACATGCTGCCGATTTCAGGCACCTGCTGCGTTCGCGAAACCATGTCACTGGTTTTAAATGTCGCCCCCGCTTCCTTCGCCGCTTTTGCCAGATCGTGTTCGGCATGGGCGCGGTCCGCCAGTTCCTGCGTCTTGCGCCGCAGGATATCCGCCGCCCGCTGGTTCTTGAACTCCGTCGCCACACGGTCCTTGATCTCGTCAAAAGAAGGTGTGCGCGCGGGCTCGATCTTGGAAACTTCAAACACCACGGTGCTTTGCGGCGTCTGCCCAACTTGCGGGCCTGACTTCTCGTTGGCGGAGAAAATGGCGTCCATCAGCTGGGGTTGGGGGCCAATGCCGGGCAGCGCATCAGTCCGGCTGATGGGGTTACTGGTGACAACCTGTGCGCCATACTTGCTCGCGGCTTTGTCCAGTCCCTGTTTCTGCGCAATGGTTTCCGCATCCGCAGAAGCCTGGGTCATTGTTCCTTTGATCTTTTCCTGTTTGATGGCTTCTTCGATTGTCGGCTTTACCTCGGCCAACGGCTTCAAGTGCGCATCTTCTTTATCTTCAGTCTGGATGATGTGAAACCCGAAAGATGACTGCACCGGGTCGCTGATCTGTCCTTTGTTCTGGCCAAATGCTACCTTTTCGAATTCCGGCACCGTCTGCCCCTTATTCAGCCAGCCCAGTTCGCCGCCTTTATCTTTGCTGCCGGGATCGCCGGAATATTTCTTTGCCAGACCGTCCCAGTCTCCAGTGGCCTTAATCTGCTTTAGCACGTCCTGGGCTTTGGCGCGCGCCTCATCCATGGCTTTCGGGTCAACTTTGCCGTCCGGTCCGGCTTTGGGCATTTCTATAAGAATATGGCGGACTTTCGCCCGCTCCGGAATACGATAGGCATTCTGGTTGGCGCTGTAGGCGCGCTGAATTTCAGCTGGATCCACGGTCACCTTGTCGGCGAAATTCTTGTCCGTCAGCACAAAATACTTGATCTGCCGCTTCTCCGGGATGGAGTTGGTATAGCGCGGCTTGTTCGCGTCATAAAAAGCTTTCAACTCCGTATCAGTCGGCTTGATGGTCTTGGAAACGTCGTCCAGCTTGATGATGGCGTACTCAAATTTCACTTTCGTGTTCTGGTCTTTGTAAGCCTGCTCCACCTCGGATTCGGTTGCTGTGGCGCTGGCGCCGATTACATTCACCAGTTTCCGCTGCAGCACGTCAAGCCGCACGTCGCGCTCAAAGTCCTCTACCGTGGTGCCGCCCTGGGTCAGCAACTCTTTGTATTTTTCCGCGCCAATCCACTTCCCGCCAGGAAAGAAGGCCTGCTTGTATGGGCCGTACTGCAACTCATCGCGAAACTCCTGGTCTGAAACCTTCAGCCCCATGCGCTCGCTTTCATACTGCAGTTCAGCCTGCTGGATCAGTTCCCTGATTGCCTGCTGACGCAGGATAGGCATGTAAAAATCGGGGATCTGGTTCCCACGCGCTTGTGCCTGAACCACGCGCGCTACCTGCTCGCGCTTAATCTCATGGCCGCCTACTGACGCCACTACTCCGGTTTCTGTAGCAGCGGTTGTATCACCCATGAATCCGGGGATGAGGTAGGTCACCATGCTGGCGGCAATAAGCAAGAGAAATCCGGCGAGGAGATATTTGGCGGCTTTGTTGCCGCTTTGCAAAAACTTAATCATGAATGGAAAGCTCCAGGAAAAATGATGAGGTCAACTATCCTCATTATAAAGTGATCTGCTGCTTTAACAAAACTTTACCCGATTACCAATGGTCAAATGGGCCGGTGCGAGCATCTCACCTTCCGACGTCCCCCAAAACCAGCGATTTTGTGCGAATGAAGACCCTATCCGTAGGGTCAAAATCAGAGCTTGCGGAAGAAATTACAGTTCCGACTCAGACATTTAGCGTTGCTACAATTTGGATTAGACATAGCATTGCTGCGTCTTTGTTAATCGGCATTCTAGGCCTGAATCACCTGTTTTTGATGTCATACTTCTTTTGATAAGGCACGAGGTAAAACATGGTCCCGGCAAAAAAGCATTTCTTACTGTCTCTCGCGACAGCCATCACTCTCATGATCGTTGCAGGCTGCGGAGGCGGCAGCAAACTCACATTTCCTACTCCTCAAGGTACGTTCACCAACGCAAATCTGAATGGCTCCTTTGCGTTCTCATACATCGGCTCTGACCCGGGAGGCTTCTTGGCCGTTGCCGGGAGTTTTGTCGCCGATGGCGCAGGCCATATCACCTCCGGAACTCAGGACATTAATAGCGGAGCCGGGATAAGCACCAATGTTGCTTCTAGCGGGACCTATCTAGTGCGGTCGGACGGGCGGGGCACCATCACGCTTAATTCACCTGCGGGAAACTCGACTCTGGATTTTGTGATTGTCGCCGGTGGTCACGCGCTGGTGACGCGCTTTGATACCCGCGCCACAGGCAGCGGCACCATTGATCAGCAGACGACATCCACCTTCTCCAATGCTGCGCTGGCCGGCCCCTTTGGCTTTAGTTTGTCAGGTATTGATGGTGGCGGGCTTCCCTTGGCGATTGGCGGTGTCTTTACCTCTGATGCTTCAGGTAACCTGACGGCGGGCATCGACGACTCCAATGACAATGGCTTTGTGGTGACGAATAATCCAATCACGGGATCGATTCCGGTGGCTTCCACCGGCCGCGGCACCGCGACCATGAATACGTCTCTGGGTACATTGTCATTTGCCTACTACGTTGTGGACGCCACTCATTTAAAGGTCGTTGGAATAAACAACGTTTCCATTCTGGGTGGCGAGGCATTCCGCCAGACCGGGCCGTTCAGCAATGCGTCGGTTTCCGGCCCTTTTGCATTCACGATTGCAGGAGCTGATTTGCTCAACGGCAGCCCGTTTGCCGCCGGCGGAGTGCTGACCTCTGATGGCGCTGGTAACGTCGCAGCCGGAATTGAAGACTTCAATGACGGCGGCACTGTCAGTACAGCCGTACCTTTCACCGGCACATACGCCATGGCGTCCACCGGGCGTGGGACGCTGACCCTGAATACGGGCGCCGGCGTATTTACCTTTGCCATCTACCCTTCCAGCGGCGGAGTGCTCGCGCTTGAAACCGACAATCGCTTTCTGACAACTGGTACCGCGCTCCAGCAGCAGACCGCGGCCTTCAGCGCGGGTTCTTTCACGGGGATCTACGGTATGAATTTCACTGGCGCTTCCAGCGGCTCAGAGCTGGATTCCATTGCGGAACTTACGGCCGATGGCGTCAGCAAGCTCACCGGAATCATTGACATTAACAATAGCGGCGGCATCACTTTTGGCCAGCCGCTTTCCGGCACGTTCACCGCTAGCACGAACGGCCGGTTCCCATTGTCACTGCAAACGCCGTTAGGCGCCCAGAACATCATCGTGTATCTGGCGAATGGCAACCGCGCGCTGTTCGTTGAAGTGGATGGGGGGCTGGTTGCGGCAGGCGACATGCGTCATCAATAGAAGACTAAAACTAATAACAGGGGCGGCAGAATGCCGCCCTTCGCTTTTTCCCCCGACAGCTCGGAGAAACAAAAAGGCGGAACGCCTGTGCTGCGCGTTCCACCTTTGGCTCTTTAGAAAGAGCTAACCTCGTTTAGAAAAGCCGTTTAGTAAACCCAGTTACGGCCATTCCAGTAAACCCAGCGTCTTCCATCCCAGCGCCGGTTGTAGCCGTCATTGCGGCGATCATATCGCCCGTCGTTTCGCCAGTCCCGGTCCACGTAGCGCCGGTCATCGCGGTCCCGGTCGCGATC
>DASXJO010000137.1:0-2818 GCA_036497385.1 Candidatus Angelobacter sp.
TGCCTGCGCCGCGTCAATCCCTCCCACGGCTGTGTAGCTATAGGCGCCGCGTGAGAATGGGTCCGCCTGCCAATCATGCACAAAAGACGCTGTAATTTGTTGGCGAAGTTCAGGCTGTGGGATTCTCATAATTCGCGCCAGAGACTGCACTGCGCTTGTCACGATTTCATCTTTGCTGAGTCCAGCGTGCACCCCGGCATGAGGCCCGGCAGCCCAGCCTATAAGAATGGGATAAGGAAGAGGATTCGTCGTCCACCAGGTGGGAAATGCGGGGTCTTCAGTAAAAAGAAAGCTTGCGTCTGTCATTTTCGGATCACGCTGCCAGAATTTTTCTTTGAAGCACAGGCTCACCCGGATAACCGGCCCCATTTCCAGAAAGCTCATGGCATTCTGCTTTTGCGGCAGCGCCGGAGAGAAAGCCACACTACCTGATTTCAAAACGCCCAGCGGAAGCGTAATAATGGCCCGAGGAGCCAGGTACTCCGTTAGGCCAGCGCGGACGATGGCTTGTCCCGGCCGCCACGCGATTTCATGCACGGCGGTATTCATCAGGATGTCACAACGGCTGCGGTCGATCCGCTCAGCCACGGTTCGTACCAGACTTTCATAGCCGCTGGCGATCCTGTATTGATGATCGCCTTTGATTGCTTCTTCAGCCTCGCTGTCGCGACGGATGGATCGGGCACTGACAAGCGATGGATCGGCGGCATGGAAACCTTCTACATAACGTTGCGCGTGTTGCTTTACCTCGTCATCTTCTCCGCTTCGATCAAGGTAGTACTGAAATGATTCGTCGGGCTCTTTAGAAGGAAGCTTGGAAAAAAGCCGGTCGACTCTCTCCATGAGATGACCGGCGTCGGCCCATTCGCCATTGACCTGCCGCCGAAACTTGCCCTGCACAGGGACGATGGGGGTTGCGCCTTCAGCGGCGATTGCAAGAATCTCGTCAGGGCGGCCATGAACAAACTCCGCTCCCAACTCCACCGGAAATTCGCCGGTTGACTCCGTGTAGATGCGGCCACCCAGGCGATTCCGCGCTTCCAGCACCGTGATCCGCAGCCCAGCCCGTGTAAGCTGGCGGGCCGCAACCAGCCCGGCGATTCCGCCGCCTATAATTAACGCGTCCATAATTCTGCAGCCGTTACCTCTTCTTTTGATGCGCCTGAGACAGGCATAGGATATACGCCGAGCGCCCGGGCAGCGCCAATATCAACCGTAAGAACCTCGTTTTGGGGAGTTCTCTTTAGCCACGCCTGAGCGCGAGCAATTGCCTGCGCGAATGTTCCACGCGGTAGAACCGTCAGGTCGAGATAAAGGAAATCAGACGAATTAGGTCCCAGCCGAACTCCCGTGAACGCGTGGCCCGGCACAATTACGATCACGGGCTTCATGCCAAGGTTCTCCACGGCAGAAGCATAGGCTACGCTCACGTCGATGCAGTTGGCGTTGCTGAGTTCCAGCGTTTCTCGCGGCAGGCGAATGCGTTCGGTTTCATTGGGATAATTTCCAAAGGTATAAATGCTGCTTACATAGCTAATGCCGGAACGACGCATGGCGGTAAAAATTGCCGCTGCCTGGGCCCGCACCTGTTGTGTCAAATCCACTCCGGGAACAAGGTTGTAACCGCGCATCCGTCCACCAGGAACCAGGCGTTCTGCGCGCGCTACCAGCTGCAGGACTTTATCGTCATGCGGGGTAACCCAGCGGGCCAGCAGCTGCGCATTGGCAAACTTTCTTCCCCAGAAAAAATCCGAAGCGCTATGGATGAATACCGGACGCTGCTGCGCAAACGTGTGTCCGGTTAAGGGGTCTTGAACTTCCACCACCAGCGTGGCGGGATGCATTTCGCCATTGTCATAGGCCTTGGCCAGCAATTCAGGATCAAGGCTGAAGGCCCTGACCTCATGCGGTCCAATTACCGCAGTCTGGCGCAGCTCCGCGCTCCAGCCTCGGACTTCAGAAGAAATAATCTGCAGGACGGCTTTGTCCGATGTGTTGGCAATGCTTAGAACCGCGACAGGCCAGTAGTCGGCGGCATGTGCGGCAGCAAGCGCCGGGAATATTTCGCCACGTCCCGGCATATTGAGTTGATACTGCATTTGCAGCGGCGAAGCAGGGCCGGTACTCACCTGCATCTTTGCCGGCAGAGGCGGATCGGGAAGAGGCTTCAGCGCCAGTTTGGTGACGAACGTCCAGGTCCAAGCCAGGGCACCGCCGAGTCCAATCGTGGTGAATAAAAAGACCCACGCCAGCACACGCGCAAGTCTTCCAGGTTTTCTGGATTTCGCCATCTTAATAATTGGGTGACGAAGAGAGCTGACGGGTTGCAATATTTTCCCAACCCCATGAGGCAACACCTTAAGCAGTTGTAAGGGCCATGTGTTTTGTTCCGGCTCTTTCAATGGCTAGCCGATCTTCAGTGGGCAGCCGCTGGGACCTTGCTGTCAACGAAGGCCACAGCCTCTTCAATAATTTCCTGCACCAGCTCCGGCGATGAGGCTTCTACGTAGATGCGCATCAGCGGCTCTGTCCCGGAAGACCGCAGCAGCACCCACGCGTCGGCGCCTTTATCTTTGATAGGTGCGTCAAGAAAGAACTTGATGCCGTCCAGGTTTTCCTTGCGAAGGACTTTGTAGCGGCCCAGTGTAGTCGTTTCTCCACTGCCGGCGCGGGAGATAGCAGCATCTTTAACTTCGTTCGGAATCCGCAAATCGCGCCGCGCGTAATAATGTGGACCGTACTCAGATTGCAGCGCCGACACCAATTGGCCCAGGCTCTTGCCTTCATCGGCCATCACGTTGGCCAGCAGCAGGGCGTT
>DASXJO010000138.1:0-3269 GCA_036497385.1 Candidatus Angelobacter sp.
GTGATGACTGCTTATGGGAGCGTTGAAACTGCCGTGGACGCAATGAAAGCCGGCGCCAGCGATTATGTGCTGAAACCCTTCACAATGGCCGAGATGAAGCTGGTCATCAACAAAGAGCTTGGCGTCCAGCAGGTGCGCGATGAAAACGTGCGCCTGAAGGAGGCCCTGGGTAAACGCTACCATTTCCAGAATATTGTTGGCCGCAGCAAGAAAATGCAGGAAGTGCTTGCCTTGGTGGAGCGCGTCGCGCCGACAAATTCCACGGTGCTCATTGGCGGAGAAAGTGGCGTAGGCAAAGACCTGATTGCACGGGCGATTCACCAGAATTCGCGGCGCGCTTCCGGCCCGTTTATTAAGATCAACAGCACCGCCATCCCATACACGCTTTTTGAAAGTGAACTCTTTGGTTTTGAACGCGGGGCTTTTACCGGCGCGTTGGCCAGCAAGCCTGGCAAATTCGAACTGGCTGATAAAGGAACGCTTTTTCTCGACGAAATTGGCGATGTACCGACGGCAATCCAAGTGAAGCTGCTGCGTGTTTTGCAGGAACGGGAGTTCGAGCGGCTCGGCGGGACCAAAACCCTGAAAGTGGACATACGCATGATCGCCGCGACAAATCGGGATTTGCGCGCCGCCCTGGAAGAAGGTACATTCCGCGAGGACCTTTATTACCGGCTGAACGTTGTACCAATAGATATCCCACCGCTGCGGGAACACAAAGAAGATATTCCCGATCTGGTGAACCATTTTCTTGCGCGATTTGCCGCTGACAATGAGAAAGAAATTGAAGGCATTACGCCCGCAGCACTCGATGCGCTGATGGAATACCATTGGCCGGGTAACATTCGCCAGCTTGAAAACAGCGTAGAGCGCGCGGTGGCTCTATCGTCGGGCCGGATGATCGATGAAAACGACATCCATCTGGATACAAGGCAGAGCAAACCTGCCGCGTTGTCATCCTCTACCACGCAATTTTTGCCCGAAGGAATGACACTGGAGCAGTGGGAAGATAATATGATCCGCGAAGCGCTACGGCGGGCCAATGGCAACAAAAGCCAGGCAGCGCGCTTGCTGGGGCTCTCGCGCAATGCACTCAGGTATCGGTTGGGAAAACTCGGAGTGGCGGACGAAGGAGAATAAAGCGCCAGTTTTGAGCGCCGAAAATCAGTACCCGGGCTTCTGCTGCTCAGGTTTCGCGTCCTGCGAAAGTGGCATCTCAAAATGTGAATGGCATTTTTGGCGCATCCTATTTCGGTGTTTGGCACCTTGGGCGTGCTGGTGGTGGGCTGGGTTGTGCTCACTCTGGGACACAAGTTCATCGCCTCGCGGGCGCCTAATCCCAAGGAGCAATATCGGCGGCAGCGCCTGTTATCAACGCTGGTAGTGGTTGTCGGCGCGGTTATTATTATTGGACTCTGGGCCAAGCTGCTTCCACATACCAGTACCTTCCTGGGACTGATTGGCGCCGGGTTGGCGGTGGCATTGCGTGAGCCGCTGTTAAGCATAGCCGGACGGATTGCAATCTTCTTTGGCCACATGTACACCGCTGGCGATCGGATTGAGATCAACAAGCTGAGCGGCGACGTAATCGACGTAGGTTTCTTCTACACGCGCATGATGGAAATTGGAAACTGGATCGGCGGCGACCAGTACAGCGGGCGTGTTATCCAGTTTGCGAATGCCCAGGTGTTCGGCGCGTCTGTGTTCAATTACACGCGCAACTTCGCCTATATCTGGGACGAAATTAAGTTGCCGATTACGTATGCCAGCAACATAAAAGCGGCGACGGAGATACTGAAGAGTGTGGGCGGCGAATATACGCGCGAGTTCATGAAGGACGCCGAACCGCAAATCGAAAGAATGCAGCGCATTTTCATGGTGCCGCGCTTTGAGGTTGAGCCCGTGGTGTTTATGAAAGTCACAGACAACTGGGTGGAGCTAACGTTGCGATACCTGGTGGACCCCAAAAAGCGGCGTAGCGCCAGCAGCTATATGTTCGGCGAAATCTTCCAGCAAATCCGCGAGCACAAAGACATTGAGATTGCCTCCAGCACTATGACGCTCACCGTGCAGCAGGGCGGGCTTTCCAGCGAAGATCGTAAAGACGAAGATCGCAAAGACAACGAACGCAAGGCAGCGTGAGTGTCGCCGAATCGGCAACCAGCGCACTGTAAAAAAGGCCTGGAAATCGAGGCCTTTTGCTGAAAGTGGTTCCTGTTTAGTGCTGGCCCCACAGCGTGAGTTCGGGCCTGACCGAATTGGGTCTGGCCTTGCTGTACCACAACTCAAAGCTCTGAACAAAGCGGTCGCCTTCCAGCGCAATGGCGCGGCTTTTGCCGCCCCGCCGAATCACGTCTCGCACCTGCAGAACTTCAGGCGCGCCATTCCCGTAGTGGACTATGATGCGATCAAATTCAATTGGCGCGTTCTTGACGCGAATCTCCAAAAAACGATACCGTCCAGCAGACTTGCCGATTTCAATATTGTCATGATCGTGCTGGCCGTCAACGTGGGCCTGGCCTAGGTAAACCCAGTCGGATGCCTGCGCTGACGGAGCGACATAAATTAAAAGTGCAAGGGCAAAAAGCGGAATCAAGAGCTTCTTCGTTTTCATTCAGTTGTTCTCCTCGTTGGACTGCTTTTCTCTGAATCTAGCAACTCTGTTGTTGTTCCACTAAGCGATCAAAGTCCTGAAAATGCTCCGCTCCATGAAACCCAGCCCAGGTACGTAAGTTGCTGGATTGCGCTGAATAAAATGTGGGCATCGGGCGCGAGCTCAGAACTGGTCAGGCGGTTTGCCACCATGATGATGATCGTCGCCGCTGCCGCCGTCGGATCCAGATCCCGATCCGCCGTCAGAACCAGAACCTGATCCCGAACCAGAGCCCGATCCGGACGAATGGTCTCCATCACCTGAACCAGACTGATGCCCGCCGCTATCCGGATCGCCGCCACCGTGGTGTTCGCCTGGATCGCGCTGATCAGATGCGCGGAGGCTCTTGATGGGATCGTCATCGTCGCTCAAGGTGCTACCGTTGTCGCGACGGCTTGGCCGGTCAAGCTGCGGACGCAAATCCTGTGTGGGGCGAGGAACTTCCGGACCGCCTTCCATTCCTACCCGACTGGAAAATCCAGCCGTAATCATCACGGATTGTCCGCGACCAGTGACTGCCTCAAGCTCCACAACGCCTTCATCCACGTCAACTTCAGTGAAGCCGCGCCGATCCACTTCAATGTCAAACTTTGTTCCACGGACGGAAATAACCGCG
>DASXJO010000139.1:0-4981 GCA_036497385.1 Candidatus Angelobacter sp.
TATCTTGGCATTCGGCGCGCGCAGCGCGGCGTTGATGGTGCTGTTGTTGCCGCTGTAATTGGACAGCGTGAAATTGGCATTGACGCTGGTCGAGCCAGTGGTCGCGGCAAAATCATTGGAGCGGATCGTATCGGGCGTTAATGTAAGCTCGATGTCATTCACGTGCACTGGTTGCGGAATATCTTTTCCGCTGATCTCAAGATTTTTGGCGGAGAGCTGTCCGTTCAAGGCCGGTTTGTTCATGGCTCCGCGGGCCTGGAGGTCGGCATTGACCGTCCCCTTCACGTCGGCGCCTGGATCAAAAGCAACGCCAAAAGCCGAAGCCAGCCGCGCCATTTCAACAATCGATGCGTTCGACGCCGTGAGTCTGAGATCAATTTGCGAGGGATTCGGCTTGCTGTTGACGGTGCCGGCAATCGTTACCGGCGTTGTGCCAAGTTTGAGATTGCCTTTGCGGATCTGGATGACGTCATTGGTCAAATTATCAGCAATGTTATAGTCCAGCGTGATGGGATAACCGACATTCACGCTGTGAATATGGGCGTTCTCCACCTTGATCGTGCCATTCGAAGCCAGATTGCCGCCGGAATTTTTAACGCTGGCGCTGCCGGTGATTACCGCGTCAATGCCGTTGAGGGATTGCGAGTTCAAGAATTTCTGTGCTGCGCCGGTGGAGACCTGGTCCAGGCGCAAGGTGCCATCAAATGGCGTATTCAGCATGTCAGCTTCTTTAATCGGGCCGCCTTTGCCTTCCAACAAGATGGCCTGCTTCCCTTCTCCGGGAAGATGCGCCGTGAGCTTCATGCTGAATTGCCGGTCTGGAGCAAAATCCTTCACGTTGAGATCAATATGGTCGTAGACGGCTCGGGATTGGTGCTTTTGCAGATCGGTAATCGCGACCTGCCCATCATTGATGAAAAGATTCGCCAGCGTGAGCTGACCTGCGGGCTGCTTGTTCGCTGGTTGCGTTGTGCTTGGCGGGCCAGTGGTGGTTGTAGGCGTTGGAGCTTGCGCCGGCTGTGAAGGAGCTTGCTGCGCGGCCGTGGGCTTGGATTCCTGCCCTAACGTTGCGAAATTCCAGACACCCTGAGCATTGCGCACAAGTTCAATGTGGGGATGCACCAGCTCCAGCGAATTCACTTCAAGCTGTTTGTGCAGCAGCGGCCAGAACTTGACGCTTACGGCCAGCTTGTCTGCCGTTGCGAAGGGACGACCTATATTGAAATGCGGATCTTCCGCAATCGTCGTGTTCTCAACATCGAACGCCGGCGGGAAGAGACGCAGGGCCATATTGCCCAGCGTGACCTGCCGTCCCAGGCGCTTTTCAAGCTGCGACTGAATTTGCCCATGATACTGATTCACATTGATCAGGTGCGGCACGATAAGGACCGCAGCAATCAACAAAACGACTATGACGGCGATTGCGATACCAAGTTTGCGCATTGCTGCCTCAGGTGAGCGCCCGCTGCTCGGAAAAAGCGCTGATAAATTTTTATGCCAGGGTTTCCCTATAATCATAGGAAGCCCACTCCAATGCTATGGTTGCAATCCGCTCAAGAATAGGCAAAGAACATAAGAATGAAAGCCCCTACATTCTGGGGATAGACTTTTCGAATTCATTGTTCCGCAAATGCTTGCCTGTGCCTGGTCGGAAAGGCTCCGTGGCTCCAGCGCGGTGGGCCTTTACATCGCAAAAAATACAGGCGTTTTGCATTAAAGCGCGTTTGACGCAGATGGTAATTCCTTGCTAAACTCAACGTTTCATTGCCACTTATCCCACCAAAAAGGTTTCCAAGTGCCAGGTTATACCCGCCGACAATTGAAAGAAGATAAGTTCGCCGCAACTGCCCAGGGCGCAGCTGTTTGGGCCACAGGTCACCGCCAAACTGTGATTTGGACAGTGGGCCTTGCGCTGGTTGCCGTCCTGTTGACGGTTGGCGTAATCACCTGGCGCAGCCGCCTGTCCGATGAGGCCAACACGCAGTTATCGGCGGCCATGCGCACCCTTGATGCGCAAATCCTGCCGGCAGGTTCACCGCCGCCAGCAGAAGATGCCGGTCCCACGTTTCCCACAATCGCTGATCGGGCAAAAGCCGCGCAAAAGCAGTTCCAGGCCATTGCCGATAAATATTCCACGGTCTCTCCTGGAAGAATCGCCCGTTATCTGAGCGGAATTGCATACATGCAGGCCGGCGACAAAACAGCCGCTGAACAAGAATTAAAAACCGCGTCGAATTTCAGTGACAAGGATGTGGCAGCCCTGGCCAAGATGTCCCTGGCATCCATATACCGAGGATCGAACCGGGCCGCGGAAGCTATCGCCATTTATAAGGATATTTCAGAGCACCCCACGGTGACGGTACCGAAATCCCAGGCGCAGCTGGAATTAGCAGAGATGTACGAAAAGACTGATCCGCAGCAGGCTACCCTGATTTACCAGCAGCTGCAAAAAGAGGATCCACGCAGTCCTGCTGCACAGGTAGCAGGGCAGAAACTGACAAAATCGAAGTAACCCAATCCAACAAGTTCAGCCAATCCAGAGCTGACCAGAGCACAACCCGAGCTCTGAGCGTACCAGTGGAATCAGGCGGCAACCTTCGCGGTGAATCCGCATCTCTATTAGCAGGCGGCACTCAATTCTGGCTGCCAAATCCACCAGGAGTTTTGCGAATGAAATCCTTTTTGGCAGGGTTGGGAATTGGTATTGGTTTGGGCATTCTTTTTGCCCCGATGAGCGGCGAAGAAACGCGCGACAATCTTACACAACGGGCCAGCGATCTGGCGGACTCAGCGCGTGATCTGGCCAACCAGGGTCGCGACAAAGTCCGTACCACGGTTTCCGCAATTCGCGGACAGGCTGACCGCTTTGCCGGTAACGTGCAGGAAGCTACCGGAACTGAAACTCGCAACCTCTAACCCATCAATTACAAAAAGTGCGTGATCAGGCGGCGGAGAAAGTCCGCCGCCACGCTACTTCCTTGACACTGTATCCGTACGCCCTTTATCCTTAAAGGTATTGTCAACGATCGTGAGGCATCGGTCGCCGATCGTCCCAGCGTTCCCCCGACAAAACTATAACCACTGAATTTTCCGGAGCGCCCCTTATGTTTATAAAAGTAAAGGATCTTGAGCTCCGAAATCTTGAATTTGACGAGACTTTTGCGCCCGGCGCGATTGAACTGCTGGAAGACCAGGTTCAGACAGCACCGTTGAAATCGGCAGGACGCGCAGAACTGATTCGCGAGAACCGCGGCGGCCGAAACGTGGTCGAGGATATTAGGCTGGTAGGCTGCTTTTCGACAGAAGTAGAAGTCAAATGCGCCCGCTGCCTTGATCCAGTGCATAACGCCCTGGCGGAAAATTTTGACCTCTTGTACCGGCCCCTGGGCGTGGATGCGGCAGGGGATGAAGTGGCGATTAGCGAGGCCGACACCGAGATTGGTTATTATCAGGGTGAAGGGCTGCTGCTGGAAGACGTGTTGAAGGAGCAGATCCTGCTGGCTTTGCCGGTCAAGCAGCTTTGCGGCGCCAATTGCAAAGGGCTATGCCCGCAGTGCGGCAAGAACCTGAATGTGGAAAGCTGCGATTGCGTGACGGCGATGCCCGATCCGCGATGGTCGGCGCTGGAAGATATTCGCAAGAAATTGGAACGATAAAAGTAACATTCGCGCTCAGGCCTGTGCCGGCGCCAGGAGAAAGGGAAACAATGCCAAATCCAAAACGGCGGCACTCAAAGGCACGCACATCGAGTCGCCGCGCACATGACTTCCTTACCGCGCATTCCGCCTCGGAGTGTCCCAACTGCCACGAGAAGAAGATGCCGCATCGCGTATGCGCAAAGTGCGGCTATTACAAAGGCCGTGAAGTAGCACAGGTAAAAGAAAACGCCTAAGTGCAAACGCCAGTGGAAACTGCCATAGCCGTTGATGCAATGGGTTCTGACCGGCATCCCAGGCCCGAAATTGAGGGGGCATTGCTGGCCGCGCGCCATTATGGCGTGCGAGTTATGCTGGTGGGTCCGGAAGAACTGCTGCGCCGCGAGATTGCAGGCCATCCTACAGCGCGTAACGTGCCCATTGACGTGGTAAACGCCACGCAAGTCATCGAAATGGAAGAAAAGGCCGTTCAGGCGGTGCGGACAAAGAAAGATTCCAGCATGCACGTTGGCCTGCGGCTGGTAAAAGAAAAGAAAGCCGTCGGGTTTGTGACAGCCGGCAATACTGGCGCAGCCATGGCGGCCGCCAAGATGGTGCTAGGCGCTCTCCCTGGAGTGGATCGTCCCGCGCTAGCAAGCGTTTTCCCTACTTCCGCCGGCAAAGACAAGCCGTCAATCCTCATCGACGTGGGCGCCAATGTGGACTCAAAACCGCATAACCTGGCGCAGTTCGCCCTGATGGGCGCAATGTACTATCGCGCGATCTTCAAGAATGCCAAGCCCACGGTGGGCATTCTTTCAATTGGTGAAGAAGAAGGCAAAGGCAACGAACTCACGCGCAAGGCCCATTCTCTGATCAAGGACTTGCCGATCAATTTTCTGGGAAATGTTGAAGGCCGCGATTTATACAACGGCAAAGTAGATGTGATCGTCTGCGATGGCTTTGTGGGCAACGTGGCGCTAAAGATTTCTGAAGGGCTGGTGGAAGCGGTGCGCTTCCTGCTGAAGGACTCCCTGACCTCTACCATTACTTCCCAAGTGGGAGCGTTGCTGGCGCGCAAGGCGTTCGCCAACTTTGGCCGCAAGCTCGACTATGCGGAATATGGCGGAGCGCCGCTGCTGGGCCTGAAAGGCGTTGCGATTGTGGGCCACGGACGTTCCAATGCCAATGCTATAAAGAACGCGATACGCGTGGCGAAAGAATTTTACGAGTCGGGCATCAACACCAACATTGAAAAGGAACTTGGCGCTGCGAAATCAGATTCCATGCGTCCGGAATCAGCCATTGGTGCTGTAAAGGCGGGTGCTGCCAAGGCGGAAGAATCC
>DASXJO010000140.1:0-5490 GCA_036497385.1 Candidatus Angelobacter sp.
ACCTCTTTTCCATCCGGAGTGGTCGATTTCAGGTCGCCATCCTCAAGAAAAACCACCACAACGTCTTTGTCATGGAAGTGCATCGGCGTGGCGACGCCGGGAGTCCAAGTGGAATCCCAGACAATCACGCGGTCATTTTCAGACAGCTTCTTAGCACCGGGCCGGGGGAAGGCCAGCTGGTAGCCGCTCTTGTTTTCTATCGGCGGGACGGGATGATCTTTCAAGTCGATCACAAATGAGCGCCCGGTGATATCTGGGGCAGTTCCCTTAGGCACAAATGCAGCGCTACCTGCAAGGGAAACAACAACAGCATCGGTCGGCTGCGCGGGTGCGGAGCCCGAAACCTCCTGAACGGTCACGCGGTCATTATCGATGATTGGCTTGGTCGCCATTTGCGTACCGGCCTGGAACAGCATCATGCAGAGCAGCAATACTTGAACCATGGGACCGCCTTTTCACGTAGACGCAAAGGTCAATTGAAATACCGGGATAATATACAGCAAGCGCCTGTTCAGGTTGATATCCGTTTACCCATTTGCGGATGATCTCTGTTAGACTGCGCTCAATTCCTTCTGAGGTTTGTTCCGGTGCTGCTGGAGCTGCGCGTCGAAAATTATGCCGTGATTGACAGTCTGGCGGTGGAGTTTGCGCCGGGCTTGAACCTTCTCACGGGCGAAACCGGCGCGGGCAAATCCATCCTGATCGATGCTCTTTCTTTATTGTTGGGCGACAAAGCTTCCACTGATATGATTCGCCATGGCGCGGAAAAGGCCATGGTAAGCGGCGTGTTTGAGGCCGATGAAAAGAGGCTCCGGCCGCTTCTGGAAGCAAACGGGATTGAGCCGGAAGGAACCCAGGTGATCGTAAAGCGCGAGATTGCCGCGGGCGGCAAGGGACGCGTTTTCGTCAATAATCAGCCCGCGACTGTGGCGCTGCTGCGAGCTTTGGCTCCGGCGCTGGCGTCGATCCACGCGCAGAATGAAACGATTCTCGCTTTTGACGAAGCGGCGCGCTTGGGACTGCTGGATGTCTACGCCGGTCATGATCTCAGCGATCTGGCGGAGAAACACGCAGCCTGGGCGGAGGTCGGTGAGCGGCTCGCGCAGATGGACCGAGACGAACAGGACCGCTTGCGTATGGCCGACCTGTGGAGTTTCCAGCGCAAAGAGATTGAAGGGGCGAAGCTCCAACCGGGAGAAGACCAGAAGCTGGAGACGGAGAAACGCGTCCTGGCCAACTCAGAAAAGCTTTTTGGCGCCGCCACGGCCGCTTACCAGGTCTTATATGAAGATGACGCGTCGGCACTGACGCAGATCTCCGTGGCGCGCAAACACCTGGAAGAGCTGGCGCGCTTTGATGAGAAATTTCTGGAAGCCCTGGCATCCCTTGAGTCAGCCAAAGCGGCGATCGAGGACGTGAGCGCCACTGCGCGCGATTACGCCGATGGCATCGATGCTTCCCCCGAGCGGCTGGCGGAAGTGGAAGACAGATTGGCATTGCTGGATCGACTCAGGCGCAAGTATGGCAAGACCGTGGATGAAGTGATTGCTTACGGCGAGGATGTTGCGCGCAAGCTGGATGAGCTGGAGAATCGCGAAGATCTGGTGCGCGAGCTGAAGAAACAGCTCACGGCAGCGGCGGCTACATATTTAGCGGTCGCGCAGACGGTCTCCAAACGGCGTTACAGCGCGGCGCGGGAGTTGCAGAAGCTGGTTGAGACGGAAATAAATCAGCTGGCCATGAAAGCGCAGTTCAGGATTGAAGTGTCCGGTTCGGACGAGCCGGCCAACTGGACCGTCCTCGGCTTTGATGGCGTAACTTATCTGATTTCGCCCAATCCTGGCGAGCCGCTGAAACCGGTGGAACAGATTGCCTCCGGTGGTGAGCTTTCACGCGTGATGCTGGCGCTCAAGGCCACCATTGAGGCAGGGAAGAAGAGCAAAGGCGGAACGCAGCGCACATTAGTCTTCGACGAGATTGATACCGGCATTGGCGGACGCGCAGCGGAAGCCGTGGGCAAGAAGTTGAAGTCGCTGGCGCGGGCGAACCAGGTGCTGTGCATTACACATTTGCCGCAGATTGCGTCGTTTGCTGACCATCATTATTTAATCGAAAAACGCGAGACAGCAGGAAGGACAAAGACCCTTGTCCGCGCGCTCACCGCAGCAGAGCAGACGGAAGAAATTGCCCGAATGCTGAGCGGCGAGAAATTGACTGAGACATCGCGCCAGCACGCGGAGCAGTTGCTGAAAGCAAACGGCTAAAGACTCGGCCTGCCGCTTCAAAGCACAATTTTCTTCAACCGCCTACCAAACTCATCGGTCGTTCTCCGATTTCGGTGCAGGCAAGCTGCTGTCAGCGCGTTTCGGCTGCAACGGAAGCTGCGGAACCTCATCCCGCAGATCGAGCCGGGCCAGTTCACCGGCATATTTAGGGTCGGCAGATGGTCTGTAGTGCACAACCGCGCGAACCCCATTGATGTGCAGGCAAGAGCTAAAGTGGTCTCTGCCCCACCAGAGAGTGTCAGAGTATCCGACCGCAAAGCCGTCTTTTGGTTGAAAGGCAAGTTCATGGCCGCCCTGCTCGATGACGAGGGTATATTTCTGCTCTTCATTTTCTACGCTATGGCCACAACGCACTGATTTTACCGCTCCTTCTGCCACCTGGGTTCCGGCGATGACGGAGGAAATCATCGCTTCTCCGGCAGGGCGTTCCGCCGCAGGTACGCTGTTCCAGAGTTCAAGAGCTTCATCGTGATCCGGCCCCTGCCAGCGAGTAGCAACAAATTTAGCAAATCCCGCAGCCTCTGGCCCGTGTCCTCTCAACTGCAGGATTCGTCCGCACAGCAGATGATAGCCCGCGCGCGTTGGCTCAAGCTCTTCCGCTTTCCGCGCAAAAGTAAAGGCTTTTTCTAAGCTGCCCTGATGCAGGTACAGCTTGGCAAGCTGGACCAGAGCGGGAGCGAATTGTGGGTTCTCCTCCAGCACTTTCAGCAGGCCGCGTTCAAATTCCTCATGGTCGGCGGTCGCATCAGAAGCCGCCGCTGGCGACATCATTGTCAAGGAAAACAAGGACAGATAAAGTTTCGGGTCGAGAGTTACCGCCTCTTTGAATTCACGAACAGCGTCCGTATCTTTACCTTCAGCAAAGTTGAGGAAAGCCAGATCCTCGTGCGCCAAGCCCAGCTTGGGATCCTCTTTCAGCGCCTGTTCGATCAGCGGTCGTGCAAGGTCACGCTGGTGCGACCACAAATGGTAGCTGGCGAGCTCTGCCTCGGTTTCCGCAGCAGACATGCGGCGAGACTTGAACTCCTTCTCGTCAGTGCTGGCAGGACTATTCAAGTAACCGCCGGCCAAGGTGAAATTCCTGCTATATTGTTCCAGAGCTTTTTCCACTACTTTGGGATCCCCAAAAACTTCTTCAAAAGCTTTCAACTGCTCCTTTTGGTCCAGTAGATTTACGAACCGCAAAAGCTTTTTGCCACTTTCCATTCCCGGTCCGAAAAAAAGGTAATGGGTCAACATCCATGACTCGGCATAAAAAAGGCCCGCTTTGTCTTCATCGTGATAGTAAGGAGAACTGGGCGTTATGGCGAGAAGAGTGGCGAGAGGGATTGGCGTGCGCGAGCGCAGTACGCCACCTCGCCAACTAGGTGCTCCTATGTAAATCTTGTTCTTTTCGAAACGAGTATTGGCGTGGAAATCAGCAAGACCTTCGTCAAGCCATACTGGCAGCCAGTGAATATTCAGATGCATGACGCTGTGGACATATTCGTGGTAGACCACTTCATAGCTCTGCGGGCGTATCTCGTCGAGACGCACCATCGCGTATTCCTTGTCCCATCCGTGCTGGAAGAAACCGGCGGGCTTGAATGCTTTCCCCTTCCAGAATTGAGGAGCCAGGGTCTTGAGGCTGGCTTCATCGCGGGGACACATCACCAGGAGGGGAGCGCCCGAATCCAGACGCAGCTTGGGATAAACCGAACTCATGGCGAAGCGGATCTGTTCGAATTCACGGGCGACGCGCCGGGCCGCGCTCTCACTACCATCAGTAATTACGCGAAAGTGCTGGCTGCGAACCTCAGCCCATTGGTTGTCAGCAGCAGCGCAGGAGAGACATGCAACCAGGATGGTACATAAAAGTTTGAAAACGAACCTGAACACCCCAGAAAGCGGCAGAATGGTGTGCTGCGGGACCTTGCGTCCAAAATGGATTTCCATAGCAGCACGTATGCTAAGGGCATTGGGTGCGGTTTTACAAGAAAGAAAACCAACCAAAATCCCCATCCCCGTTCAGCCCCAGATACTCCCTGATTACTGCTAAATATCAATAATTCAATGACTTGCCTTAGGTGTGGTGCTCTTTACCTTTTAAGATACAGGCAGGGAAAAGTGTCTAAAAGGGTATAATCAACAGATCACAATGACACCAGAAACTAAGACTTTGTTACTGCTGAAGCCCCGGGGTTTTTGTGCCGGAGTGGTGAGGGCCATTGATATTGTCCGGATTGCGCTGGACGCCTTTGGGCCGCCGATCTATGTGCGCAAAGAAATTGTCCATAATCGCTATGTGGTGGAAGAGCTGAAAGCCAAGGGCGCAATCTTTGTCGATGAAGTCTATGAGGTTCCGGACGGCCAGCGCCTGATTTACAGCGCTCACGGTGTGTCTCCCAGCGTACGCGAAGCCAGCAAGCTGCGCGACTTGCGGGTCATCGACGCGACTTGCCCTCTGGTGACCAAGGTCCACGTTGAGGCAGTGAAGTACGCCAAGGGCGGCTACAGCATCATATTGATAGGCCACCATGACCATGACGAGGTAATCGGCACGCTGGGCGAAGCTCCGGAAGTCACACAGGTTGTAGGCAGCGCCAGTGAAGTGGATGCGCTTGAGGTTCCTGATCCTACACGGATCGCCTACATCACGCAGACCACTCTGAGTCTGGATGAAACCCAGGACGTGATTGTCGCGCTGCGAAAGAAGTTCCCATTGATTGAAGGCCCGCATGCGCAGGACATCTGTTACGCCACGCAGAACCGCCAGACAGCGGTAAAAGACGTGGCGCACCAGGCTGACCTGTTGCTGGTGGTGGGATCTGAGAACAGCTCAAATTCCAACCGGCTGGTGGAGGTTTCCACCAATTTGGGAACGCCATCTTATCTGATAGATAAGGCGAGCGATATACAACCCGGTTGGCTTACCGGGAAAAACACCGTTGCCCTTACCGCCGGTGCATCGGCGCCGGAAATCCTGGTGGAGCAGGTCATTGATTTCCTGAAGGAAAGAGGGTTTAACACAATCCGGGAAGTGGAGGTCATGCCGGAAAACGTCCGCTTTGGCCTGCCGCCAGAGATTGTGGAAGCAATTGCTGCAGCCCCCGCTGCGGCGGAGTAAATCCATGAGCAAGAAGTTTGGCGCGCAAGCAGCGCATATGCTTTTTGGAAAAATCGACGACATGCTGGAACGCGTGTCCTTTGGCATTGAGAAGGCGCG
>DASXJO010000141.1:0-8765 GCA_036497385.1 Candidatus Angelobacter sp.
ATGGTGCGGGTGCGCAGCAACTCGCGCGCAGCCTCGCCATCCCTCGCTGAAACCAACTGATAGCCCCATTGGACCACCGAGCGTTCCAGCGTCATGCGTGTGAGCAAATCGTCTTCAGCTACAAGAATTGTGAGGGTCTTCATACTTACCTTGCTTTTCACTAAAAGTAAGCTGACTCTACCAAACCGCCCACAAGGATTACGAGATTACCTCGGTTTTCCACATTCCCAAAATGGGAACTATCAAACCGGCAATTTCCTACTCGGCGACCGCTAAACTCGCATTTTTTTGCATACTCGCCTGCTAGTTTCCCGCTGGTTTGCTGCCCATCGCAGGCAAAGGCAGACGGCCATCCGCGCCGCTGGTCAACGCTACAAACTGGGGGTCTTTATAGAGCGACGCAAATACCGCATCCACGCGCGCTTCCATCATCTCTTTGCTGCGGACAGACTGATACCGCTCATACTCAAAGAAGTGGCGTTTCAGCAGTGACAGCGCTTTATCTTTCTGCCCCAGCTGCGCATAGATCGCGGCCAGATTGTAGGACGCGCACAAAATCGCTTCATTGTCCTTGGCGATTTTCAGCGCTTCGTCGCCATGGCCATTGCCGGCCATAAACGCCGCGGCAAATATCAGGTTAAACGGCTCCTGCGGATCAAGCGCCAGCGCCTGCCGCGTGTATGCGTCGGCCTTCACTTTGTCGCCTTCAGAATTCCAATAGACGGCTAGGTTGCGGTAGGCCAGCGCCAGCGGAAACTCCTGCGTTGAAGCTTCCATCAGGCCCAGGCCTTTTTTGAAATCGCCTTCATGGATCGTCATTTTGCCCAGCCCATGCAGCGCCACGGCGCGCGATAGCGGATCAGCCGGCATGGCCAGAATCGCGTCGAAAGTGGTGCGCGCCTTGTCCCATTCGCCCGTGTGGTGCCGATACAACTCGCCCAGGTAGCGCAGCGGCGTGGGATCGTTAGGATCAAGGTTGTGCGCAGCCGTGTAATACTTCTGCGCCAGCGTGTAGTTGGCTGCGTTTTCCGCCATCAGGCCCATCGACATTGTCTTCTGGATCTTCGCGCTCACCGCTGCGTCAAAGTTCGGGCCGTCGGGCATCGCTTCGGCATTCACGTCCGTGACGCCCAGCTTCTTCAGCTCTTTTACCGCGTCTTTGGCCTTGCCGGGGAACATGCATTTCTGCTCCACTACCTGCTTCAGCTCGGCAATGGCGGCCTGGTTATCGCCGGATTTGGCCTTGGCTTTGGCGGCTTCCATCTTCTCTTTCAGCGCGGACTCGCGCTTCTTCATCTCGCTCTCGACGACTTTTTCCACGTCGCCCACGCTGAGCTTGCCGTTCTTGTCCGCAACTTTATTTACGACCGTGCCATCGGCCTGCACCAGCAGCACCACCGGCACTTTCCCATCCGGGACATACTTCTGCCCCAACGCCGTGCGGGCATCCGCAATGCCCATGGTGACGCACTGGCCGGAATAAAGTTGCAGCGTGCGCGATTCGCGCAGGCTGGACTTCTCAAGTTCATTCTGGCTGGACGGGAACCAGTACACCGCCAGGCCTTCCTTTACCGTGTCTTCCGGCTTGATCAGCTTCCACGGCACCTGATAGGTCTGCTGGCTCGATCCCGCGCCCATGCCACCCATGCCTCCGCCACCGCCGCCGCCACATGTGGCCCACGTTTGCGGCACAAGTAATACATAGATCATCAGTAGGCACACGACGCGTTGCAGTAGTGAGGTTTTCATGCCGGAATTATACTCCACAGACCTTAACCTCCTTGGCCTTCGTTGCTTTTGATCTGCGGTACCCTTTCTGGTTTTCAATCAACCGCTTTCCTCTGTGTTCCTTTGTGCCCTCTGTGGTTCAAGCTTTTGTTTTTCCTGATCCGCGCTCCTCCGCGTTGATCCGCGGTAAGTCTTCTGCGTCCGATCACCCGATCACGCGCGATCACCAGATCACCCGATCTCCAATCCGTGTCATCCGCGTTAATCAGCGGTAGGTTGTTTTTTCGGTCCCCGTTGGTCCGCGATCAGCCTTTTCGTCCGTGTCACGTTCCATGCTGCCAACTGGATCGTGTACGCCAGTTGCCCCACCTGTCTGGGGCCTAGTTTTCCTTCGATAATCGTTGACTGCAGCTTTCTGATCCCCATCTGTATGCTGTCTGCGTCTTCCATTGGTCCCAGGTCCAATGTCGCATTTCTCGCTTCTTCCATCCGTTCGTGCATGTAGCAGAGTTTTCTGCCTCGCATCTTCGGAGAGCCGCATTGCTCGCCGCTCACGTGCAAATGCTGGCATCGGGCAGATTTCTTGGCTTTCTCCAGGCTTTTGCGCCGTGTTTCAGCCCGCTCGTCCGCGTAGGTGGCCATCACTTTCAAGCCTTCTTCAAACAGCTTGTGCTCGTCGTAATATTCGTTGTTCCAGCCCCTCGCCATGTGTCGGGCTTGCGGGTTCTCCTGCAGAAAGTCTTCGTACTCGCGAAACGCGTTCCAGAATTTCATGCAAAGCTGGCCTCCGGCGCTCGCCAGCCATTTTTCTTTTTGTTGCTTTTTCAGCGCGTCGGCCCTCAGATGAGCCCTTCTTGTTAGTTCTTCTGCCTCTTCACGCGATACCAGCAATTCTCCTCCTGGCCCCGTGCCAGCAGACCTGCGCCAGCGGATCGCCCTTCTCCCGCGACTTAATTTCTATTCCATCGAACTTGTTCGGGACTTCCACTCGATTCTGTCCGTTTTCTTCCATAAATCACCTCAAACCGCTTCAAATTCACTTCGATTTCGTTTCAGTTTGCTGCTCGTTTCCTGGCCCGTTCCTCTCTTGAATGGCCGGGGGGCCCCTCTATTTCCGCGCTCTAGATTCACCTCTTGCAATTGCTGGCATTGGACTTAGTGAGTGTCGAGGTTATCGACGAGGCTCGCGCAATCACCCACGATCACCCGATTTTTGGCTGCGCTTTTGTGCGCCCACCCTCCCCTGCCCCTATGTTCGTCCCGATAAGTCCCATCGCGTCCCATCCCATCCCTAAGCTGAAGGCATCGGCAGAGGGTCGCAACCCCAAAATGCGAACACCCGGCGTTTAAGCCGGGTGTTAAAAATAAATTGTGGGCCGCAGGCGCCCTCGCCTGCGATGTTTGAAGCCGTCATCTCGACGCTACAAACAAAACACGAATCTACTTTAGCATCATTTCTCTCCATCGCAACAAAAAAATATGCGACCCTCTGCCTGCCGTGTAAATACGCTTCCGGGGCAGCGGTGCAGTTGAATCGCTCCGATAAATTGCTCGTCATCCCGACGGCCGTCAAGCGAAGCGCGCGTTCTTGCCAGCGCGCGAGTAGGACGGAGGGACCTTGTGCTTGCCCCACTCCCTGTCTTCCTGAGCGAAGCGCCGCGACGATCCTATAGCTCGATTGGCTGCCATAGTGAATGGATCCCGCAACAACGCCAGCGCCGTGGGCGCGAAAGAGCCTAGCCCCGGTGCGGAAGCCCGGGGTATGCATGAAGAGAGAATCGAGCCCCGGAGGGCGGCACAGTCATTCGCGTTCTATAATCCCTTTCATTCCCTTGCTTGGGCACAATTTCCACGACAAGCTATTTCCATGAGTGATGGATCGCGAGCAAACAGATAAGACCTGATGACGACAAAGCCAGAAAATGACCACGATTTCTTCGCAGAGGCGCTAAACGATCTCAGCACGACCGTGAATTTTGCACTACGGGTATCGGAAAAGATCGAGGGAGAACCCGCGTCTGTTCCCAGTGAAATGGCCTCAATGGTCCATGCAAAAATGTGCGTTAATGCTTTTTCTGCAGCCAGTCTTTGCTGGCAAGAGTTCTTTGATCATTCCGGGGTATTGAGCTTATGCAGAATGGTGCTGGAGGGAATGACAATGTATTTCTACCTCACAGAAGTATGTGCGCCTGAAGAATGGAAATGCCGCAGATTAACTATGTATCTCCATGACACTTGCGCGCGCATCAAACTTGTCCGAGCCTTCCAAAAAAAGGACGAGTATGCGGACTTGCTCGAAGGTCGGAAGGATTTGACGGATCGACTTAAAAAGGACGAATTCTTTCAACGCCTCAATGAGGAGCAGCAAAAGAGCTTACTCTCCGGCGAACAGATTTTTGTTCGCGGAATGCGTGCCGCTGCCACGCGTGCAGCTGGCTGGAACGAAGAAAGATTTGTGTCAATCTACAATTATCTTTCGGCATACACGCACTCCGCTCCAATGAGCTTCCTTCGCACTCGTCGGCACAAAATTGATTATCGGGACCCCAGCGCAGCTCAGCTAAGCATGGTGAGAATGGCTCTCATTGTGGCCCAGTTTTGCCTGCTAAATGTCAGCCTCAAATACTTAGATAGCTCACCTCCTGCGAAGGCATCTTTTCGTGCTTCCGAAATTGAAGAGTTTGAAAGGGAAGTTCGCGAAGCCGGGCTTCTGACCGCGAACCCTAGTGGTATGCCATAATGGCCATCAAACTCTCATTGAACAACCTATATCCCGGTCAAATACAGGCTCAACAGATATTGATGCCGCTCTAAACTTTGTTCCCAACAATTGCGCTCTTTGCGATGTTCCGAAATTGTAGAAAATGACAAATCGTCGGGAAGTCCCAATCACCAATCTTTTGTTCCTGCATGCGTTTTATCTCTTCGCCGCAATTCTCGAAGTCTTGGGGATTCTTTGACACAAACCATGTCCAGAAGACTTTAGCTTCGAATGGTATATCTCCTGTTAGGCGCTGGAGCATAAGAATTGCATCCATAATGAACTCGCGTGTGAAATCACCGAGAGGCCCAACATTTATCTTGCTTTCGGGGTCCCTGTCAGCGTGCTTAAAGAAATTGTAAGGATAGTTAAGCTGACTTCCTTGGTCTTTGCTGGCAGCTATGCTGGGACCCTTTACAGAACTCGTAACATCCTTCAATTTCCCAAGATCGACTAAAATCTGATGCGCAGACGCAACAACTGCGTGAATGACTATGGGGTCACGTTCCTCAAAGAAAAGCCCTACTGCTCCGACAATTTGCCTTTGCGCTACTTCAATTTTGTCAATCCAATTGGTTTCCATCTCCTCATCCTGCAAATACAGTTACGGCTGAACCCGCAATGGCGGCGATATCGCTAGTGGATGCATCCGAGATACATATTTCCAAATCTGGATTGTGCAGCACGTCTTAATTCCGGAGAGCAGGCATGGGCGATGTGCAAGCCTCTGGAAGCGACATCAACCGCGTAATCGAGCTCAGATTTCCAGGCCGCGACTGGCGGAGGCGCGGCAGCGAAGAAGTTATAGCGAACACACGCCCATAGTTCAAAGTCTAGCTCAATGTCCATGTCAGGATCGTAACCAGAATTATCACCGGCTTTAACCTTTTTCGTATGCTTGCCAAGCGCAGAAAGCAGCATGATCGCACAAATATGTGCTGCCAAATCCGCAACTTGGAGTCCAAGTACCTGGATTGAATCCTGCTCAAAGTGAAATGTACATGATTCGTTCCAAGGCTCTCGTTTGAAGGTGCGTTGCCCAGATGCTGCATGATCAAAAATCCCTTGATCAAAGAAAACCTCATGTTTTGCGGTATCGAAAGTGTTACAAGAAACGATCTTCTCAAGACCATTTACCGCCTCGTACCCGAGACTTCTCCGCGGATTAGCGGGGGTCACGACGACCCCAAGGCGACAGTGCTTCTGAATTACCGACTTTAATTCGTCCCTGACGCGCGCTTGCGCCTGGCATCGGTCCATCCGACTACTGCTCTTGAATTCATCACTTCGCGGCAGCAGCCCACCCCTTATAAGTGCTTCCGCAACAGGAGCGTTCAGGTCGTTCTCAGAATAAACAAAAGTACCGAGAGAAAATCCGGCAGCGGAATGGATGCTTTCGTCGAAGAAGAAAAACCCCATACCAGATTCTACAGCGCCAATCCCTTGTTTCCGAGGCGGGCGTCGTTATGCTCAGATCGAAACTGCCGGAGCATCTTTTCGGACTCACTGCCGTATCCATGCAGCGACACGTAACAGGGCATGACTTCAGTCATGCCGTATGGGCTCAGAAAAGATAATTCCTTGCCGCCCGCAGGGCTCGCGCGCAGCGAAGCGGAGCGCCCAAAAGCGATTCTGGCGATCCCTCACACCCTTCGCGCCGGTGCTGGTCCCGGATCAAGAATTTCCGGCTCGGTCGTCCGTTGGCGGTCTTGATCGATCACATCCTGCTCGGGTGAGCTGTTTAACTGGCGCGTAGCGAAGAACACGGCTGCTGTCCAGGTGGGGAAAAGATCGAGTCCGGGGACAAGCTCCGCGGCAAAGGTAGGCAGAAAGGCCCAGTGCCATCCCAGCAGCTTGATCAGGATTGCGCCCACGATCACGTCCAGCCCGGTATCCAGCGGCGAGAGGCCCCCTTCAGCAAACAGGGGCATGCCGACGATCTGGATGGCGTCGGCCAGGATGGCGACGAACCACGCTTTGCGCTGCTCCGGCGACTTTACCGTCTTGAGAAAGTCGAACTTAAAAAATTGCAGACTCATCTTGCCCTCCGCCTCAAAGAATACACTCGATTTTGTCGATCACCCTATCTTCCTATTCCGATCAGTGTCATCCGTGTTAATCAGCGGCAAGCCTTTGCTCTCTCCGTGCCTCTGTGTCTCCGTGGTAGGTTTTGAATTTCCTACACCTATTTGATGCCCACCAGCGCCATCTGGCGTCCGGTTTTTCCTCTTTCCGCCCGATGAGAAAAGAATTTTTTCGGCTGGCACACAGTGCAGTCCTCAAGCGCGGTGATGTTGGCTTCCGGCACGCCCGCGGCCAGCAGTTGTCGCCGATTGGCTTCGCGCAAATCAAGATGCACCTTAATGCAAGGATCGCCATGGCCGGGCGCGCGCTGGTTCATGAACAGCATGGGATAGCGCTCCCGCACCGCGTCTGACTCCTGCACATGGTGAAAGAGTTCAGCGGCGTAATCAAACTGGCTGTGAAAAGCGTCTTCCACTTCCTCGCCCACCTCAAACGAACATTTCTGGATTCCCGGCCCAATCGCGGCATGAATATCTTCCGGACGCGAGCCAAATTCCAGCCGCATGATGCCGACGCCCTTTTCCACGATGCGCTTCACCGTCCCGCGCCATCCGGCATGAAACGCGCCCACGGCTTTTTTCTTTGTATCCACCAGCAGGACAGGGAAGCAGTCGGCGGTAAGAATGCCCAGCGCAATGCCGCGCAGATCAGTAACCACGCCATCGCCGGTCATGGGAGCAGGCTTGCGCGAGCGGACAACGTGAATCAGGTCAGAATGAATTTGCCGCAGCGTGATCAGCGGCCACGGCTCCCCTTTCGTCGCAGCGTCGGTAGCCAGCAGCACTTCTTTGCGATTGCGCTCCACGCTGGTGCGAAGATCGTCTTTGGTAAAACCGACGTTCAGCGTCCGTCCGCCGTAACTGGTAGTGAAGCCGCCGGGACGCGTGGTGAATCCATGCGCCAGCCACGGAATGCGCTTTAAATCCGCCGATTGCAGCAGCCGCAGCGGGGCGTGCTTTGCCGCTTTGCGTTTAGGAGATTTGCTCAAAATTGCCACACCCTCATTTTAATTGGCGCACAGCTTTTAATTAGCACGCGGGCAACTCTGCATGCCGCGACTTGTCGGCATCGAATTTCTTTGTACCCTAAATTCATGATCCCTGATCACAAGCAGCCATGACCAAATCGAAAGCCAGCCCGCGTCGCAGTCCTGAAAAGAGCCATGACGTTGCCGTCGCGCTGCGTCGGCATCATCTGGTCTTGTGGTTCGCGGCAGCATGCATCGGCCTTGCTATCCGCCATCATCAGACGTTGCATTGGTTTGCCGTGGCTTGCATGGTGGCCATCATCAGTTGGGTCATCATTGACCTTTTTGGCCCGGTCTTGCGCTACAAGATCAGCCACCCGCTCGATGGCGCGCTCGATTCTCCTGAGTTTGTGCGCCAGCTTGAAGCGCTGGCCTCTTCACGCGCAGTGCCAAACACCTTGATCGAGCCGCTGCCCAATGGAGTGAATTTCTATGAAGCGGAGATACAGGCCATTTCTCAAGCGCAAAAGAGCATTGACTGGGTGGCTTACATCTTCGCCAAAGGTGAAATCGCGCAGCGCATGGTCACGGCTCTGGCAGAGCGGGCGCGTGCTGGCGTTGAAGTGAATCTGGTGATTGACGCTGTAGGCAGTTTCTCCACGCCCAAAAAGTTCTTTGCCGAACTCACCAACGCCGGCGGCCACGTGCGATGGTTTCATCCTCTGCGCTGGAACAACTGGCCTCGCGCCAACAACCGCACGCACCGCGAACTTATCATCATTGACGGCAAAGTTGGTTTCATCGGCGGCGCGGGCGTGGCCGACCACTGGTGGCATGGCATAAAAAAACAAGCGCCCTGGCGTGACACCATGTTCAAGGTCACCGGAGACGCGGTTCGCTTTCTGCAAAGCTCGTTCCTTGAGAACTGGCTGGAATCGTCCGGAGAAATTCTTGCCGGCGAAAAATATTTCGTCGCCCCGCAAGACCCTGACGGCGCTGTTTCCATGGTCGTGGATAGCAGCCCTTCGCAAGGTGGATCCACCCGCGCGCGCATTCTCTTCCAGACGCTGGTCGCCTCAGCCCAAAAGAGCCTGAAGATCACCACGCCATATTTTCTGCCTGACCCCAGCATGATCGGGGAGTTGGTTCGCGCCATTGAGGAACGCAACGTTCGCGTGCAGATTCTGGTCCCCGGCAAGCACAGCGACCATGGCATGACGCGCA
>DASXJO010000142.1:0-6077 GCA_036497385.1 Candidatus Angelobacter sp.
ATTATGATGCCGACTACCAGGGCAAAGGAAAACCCGTGAAGTACCTCTCCACCAAAAAGATACAACGAGAGCACCGTCAGGAATGTAAGTCCTGAAGTCAGGATCGTCCGGCTCAGCGTCTGGTTGATGCTCTTATTTACGATTTCTGCCAGGCTCTCCCGCCGCATGAGCTTTACGTTCTCTCGTATGCGATCAAACACCACAATGGTGTCGTTCATGGAGTAACCAACCAGGGTTAGGATCGCGGCGATAACAGTAAGGGTTATCTCCTGATTCGTCAAGGAGAAGGCTCCCACGGTGATTAAAGTATCGTGAAAAACCGCTACCACCGCGGCCACGCCGTAAATCATCTCAAAGCGGAACCATAGATACACCAGCATGGCTACCAGAGAAAATAAAACTGCCAGCGTAGCCTGTTTCTTGAGCTGCCCGCCCACTTGGGGGCCCACGATATCAGCGCTGCGGACACCAAAATCGCTGGTGTAAAAGGCCTGCTTCAACGCGTTCAGAACCGGATCGGGAACCACGCCCTTCAAGTCGTCCATGGACTTGATTACGCCGCCATGCTCCTTATCGCGGAAATCCAACACGCGACGCGCCTGCCGCTCGTATTCCGCAGGCTCGGCATGCAAAGGATCGGCGGCCACCAGGGCGTCCCGGACGGCGGTAAAGCCAATCCTGTCACTGTTATTGATGTTTTCCTTTCCCGGGATGGGATTCGTTTCCAGCGCATTGATAATCTGGTTCTTGCCCTTGGAAAGATCTGCCTCGCTGGTTTCCTTTAAGTCCAGCTTGATCACCACTTCGTTATCCGCAGGATTGCCATAGCGCTGGATCGTCGCGTTATGTAGTCCGGCCTTGTCCAGGGCGGCACGGGTGGTCTGCACATTTGGCGTGTTCACAAACTTCACGTACACCAGCGTGCCGCCACGGAAGTCCACGCCCAGCGGAATGCCGTGCCAGAACAGCATGGAAAGAATGCCAGCCACGCTAAAGATCAGCGAGAAGCTGAGGAAATACCACTTTTTGCCCAGGAAATCGATATTTGTATTGCGAAAAAATTCCACTGTATTTTGACCTTTTGAACTAGATGCTTAAAGCTTCGCCTCGCCCTTTGCGGCTGAGGACAGCATCGAAAATTACGCGGGAAACAAAGACCGCGGTAAACAGATTGGCCAAAAGGCCGAAAATCAGCGTAAGACCGAACCCGCTTACCGGTCCCGTGCCAACAAAGAACAGAATCAATGCGGAAACAATCGTGGTGACGTGGGTGTCCAGAATGGTGGTCCAGGCGCGATCAAAGCCCTGATCCACCGCGGCGGCAGCAGCCTTGCCGCTGCGCAATTCTTCCCGAATACGCTCAAAAATCAGCACATTGGAATCCACGCCCATACCTACAGTGAGAATCACGCCCGCAATTCCGGGCAAGGTGAGCACCGCGCCAAAGAATCCCATAAAGCCCAGCAGGATCACCAGATTCAAGATCAGCGCCAGATCGGCATTTACGCCTGCCCCCCGGTAGTAAATGAGCATGAAGATCAGGACGGCTGTCATTCCGGCGATGGCGGCTTTAACACCTGCCCGGATGGAATCCGCACCCAGCGATGGGCCAACGGTACGTTCCGTCAGATAATGCAGGCTGGCCGGCAAGGCGCCGGAACGCAGCAGCATGGCCAGATCTTTTGCGCTCTCTTCCGTGAAGCCGCCTTCAATAATTCCGCTGTCGTTGATCTGACTATTGATTGAAGGTGCGGTAATGACTTTGTTGTCCAGTACGATAGCCAGATTGCTGGGGTCGGCGCTGTCCTTGCTATGCGCCGCCGTAAACGCGCCAAATTTTTTGCCCGCTGCGGCTGTCAGATAGAAGTTAACAATTGGTTCATTCGTATCGGACTTGTTGCCTGGATCGGCGCTGCGAATATCCGTGCCGCTCACCACAGGAACGCGGCTCACGATAATGAACCCTCCCTCTTGCTCGCCTCTGCGCGGTTTGCTGGGCATGACCACCGTATTCGCCGGCAGAATGCCCTGGTGAGCCTGAAGCGCTGCCTGCTCAGTGGGATAGGTTTGACCATGGTCGAGCGCTTCACGCAACTCCAGCCGTGCCGTGGACTGAATAATTTCCTTCACCCGACCCGGATCGTCCACGCCAGGGAGCTGCACCAGAATCTGGTTCTCACCCAGGCCATTTTTCTGGATCAGCGGCTCGCTTACACCCAGGCTGTCCACGCGTGTGCGGATGGCCTCAATCGACTGCTCCAGCGTACGGTCTTTCACGTCCGCCAGCACCTGCGGTTTCATGGTCAGGATCCAACTGTTGTCCGGCCCGGCTGCCACGTCATATTCCGGCAGGCGATCACTTACAATGCCGCGCACCGTAGAGGACGCATCCAGCGGAACGCCTTTAATGACGACCTTTTCCGGCTGGTTATCCAACTTGCCGATATCGGCGTAGTTGACCTTGGCTTTTTGCAACTCGTCTTTCAGGATTTCAGTGGCGTGGTCGGATTGCGCGCCCACGGCGTCATTCACCATCACCTGAAGGATCAGGTGGGTTCCGCCCTTTAAGTCCAGGCCAAGGTGGATACGGTCCAAAAGGCCTGCTTTAAGCCCGGCTCCACTAAATGCCTTGGGGCCCAGCATGCCATAAACAAAAATCAGAAGGATGGCAACAATGATTCCGGTTTTTAAAAGTAAATTTTTCTGCATGTCCTGAGTACTTCTTTACGATGGTTTCTTTTCTTCTTCTTCACGATTGATGGAAGTGATGGAGGCTTTCGCCACTTCCAGTCTCAAATTGTCTGGCGGAACGCGCAGATGAACCGCGTCGTCCTTGAGGGCAATAACCAGGCCACGGATTCCGCCGCTGGTGGTCACGCGATCGCCATTTTTCACGCTGCTCAGCACTTCCTGCCAGCGCTTGGTCTTGCGTTGCTGGAAATAGAATGTGGCAAAGATAAACAACAGGGGCAGCAGCAGGAAGATGCCCAGGCCGCCGCCCGCAGCGCCCTGGAACAGAAACATACTTATCGCGTTATTCATCATTCTAGAAAGATTGCCTTCACAGCCGCACGCACACTTGCCTCTCAGGAGTGTGAGAGCCTATACCCTGATTTGTGACCGCTGATCAAAATCCCGCCCGGGACTCCGCACATGGCACGCCGGTGCTGGAGTATTTCGGAGGTTTGCTCTTCTTGACGCTTGAATCAGGGAGCTCAGGTCAAGGACACACCGCCTGACAGTATTCCTGAGAGGTCCCCAAGCGTTATAGCATGACGCACACTACGCATAGTGTCAAGGTAGAACGCCAGATTATGCACCGTGTTGAGCACTCCAGCCAGCGGCTCTGCTGAAACAAAAAGATGCCGCAGGTAAGCGCGCGTGTATCGCGCACAGACCCGGCAGGCGCATTTTGGATCGGCCGGCCCCTCGTCCTGCGCGTAACGCGCGTTCTTGATGTTGATTCTTCCCTCTGAAGTAAAGAGCAGGCCGTGGCGCGCCGCCCGCGTGGGCAGCACGCAGTCCATCATGTCCACGCCCATGGCCGCATACTGTACGATTTCCTCCGGATATCCCACACCCATGACGTACCGCGGCTTGTCCTTTGGGAGTATCTCCAGCGCGGCGGCAATCATTTCCATCGTCTTTTCGCGCGATTCACCCACACTCAGCCCGCCAATGGCGTAGCCGGGGAAATCCAGCTCCACTGTCCGCTCGGCCGATTCTCTCCGTAGGTCGGCATACATGCCTCCCTGGACAATGCCGAAGAGAGCGGGGGTTGTGGTTTCGGGTGAGATTGAACTGTGTACCGCAGCCGCCCTCGCCTGCGCGGGATCATCCGCGTTCGTTGCGGAAAGGGTGGGTAAGACGGATTCCGGCTGAGGGATGAATGCTGAGTGCTGCTTGCTATTCGAATTTCCGATCACCCGATCACCCGATCTCCCGATCTCCCGATCTGGCCAGGGAACTTCGTGCTTGTGCGCCTCAAAATAATCCTTCGATCTCTTGGCCCAGCGCAGCGTCATCTCCATGGACGCCCTTACCCGTTCCCGCTCTGCCGGGTGCTCCGTGCATTCATCGAAGGCCATCACAATGTCCGCGCCAAGCGCGATCTGTATTTCCATCGACCGCTCCGGCGTAAACAAATGCGACGTGCCATCCAGATGCGAGCGAAAACTTACGCCTTCTTCTTTCACCTTGCGCAGCTCGCTCAGGCTGAACACCTGGAAGCCGCCGGAATCGGTGAGCAGAGCGCGATCCCAGCTCATGAATTTGTGCAGCCCTCCGAGCTTGCGTACCAGTTCGTGTCCCGGTCGCAGATAGAGGTGGTAGGTATTGCCCAGAATGATCTGAGCGCCCAAATCTTCCAAAATGTCCTGGGAAACGGCTTTAACGGTCCCTGCGGTGCCGACCGGCATGAAAGCAGGCGTTTCCACCGGACCGTGTGCGGTTGAGATACGGGCCTGACGGGCAGCGCCGGCCTGGGCCTGGATTGTGAAGGGTAGAGTCACAACAATATGGTACGAGGTCTTTCTGAAATTCCGAGCGTAGCGAGAATCTGTTTATTTCAAACGCAAGTGAATTCTTTTTTGCGTGATGGCTCTAAATATTTAGAACACATTTTAAGAAGAATTAGAAGAACACTTCCGGTGAAACGTGAAAACGACTGCTAAGCCGTTTAATGTGCTCACGCGTCATTTCTCTTTTTCCATTTAAAACTGCTGAGACGGTGCTCTCTGCTCCAAATACATCCGTCAGGTCTTTTTGCTTTAGGCCGTTTGATTCCATTAACTCGCACAGCACCTCTCTTGGCGCTGCCGCTTTGAGCTTGTAATTTTGATCTTCAAAATTCTCGATTAATAGCGTGAGCAATTCTGCCAATTTTGCTTCCGCCGGACTCCAATTCCGGCTACGGCGTTCCAGCTTCTCCAGGGTCGCAATGAAGCGCTCGTTTTCATCTTCAGTATGGATCACACTGGGCAGGGTTTGGGCCAGCAATCGCGCATATTCAGGAGTCTTAACGGCCAGAGCAGTCATGTTTCCATCCTCCTTTCGTGTATTCAGCGTGCGTTAACACATGCCGGATAAATATCTTCTTCGTCCGATAGTTGATCCAGGCAACCAACCGGTACTTATTGCCGTTGATATTAAAAATTGTGCACTCTCCGAATATATCGGCGCTCGACCATGTGATTCTTACGTCTGCCAGGCTTTTCCAGGCTGCTTTTCTGGCGATGCGATACCACGCATCCAGGCTCGCGCTGAGCTCAGCGTGGGCACCTGCCGATTGTTTTGAGCTTTTTTCGGCTTATTATCCGCACTTGTGCTTTCTTGGTATCTTCGCACTCTGCGAAGATTATATATAAGGAATCTTCGCAGAATGCGAACTACTTGTTGCGGCTTGGAAATGCAGGGCGGTGCACTGCTACTCCACCCAGCACGCAATTAGAGCCAGCACAATGTAAGAAAGCAGCGCCGTTGTCGCCGCCGCGTGATCGCTCGGTGGCGGCGGAAAGAAGAATGTCCCAAACACCTGAAGTGCCGCAAAAAAAATCACAAATCCAATGAGCCGGCCTTTGTGCGCCGCAGCGCGGTAGAGCATCGCCGCCCCTCCACACAGCAGAGCCATCTCCAGCGCAAACGCCGCTCCGCGATAGTTCCACAGGCCAAATCCCATCTTGCCCACGCTGTCATACAGCGCAAGGTCAGGCCGGTGCACGATCAGGTCGAGAATCCAGTGAGAGAAGACTGCGCCAGCCACGATCAACCCGGTTCGTCTGCCGCGAAGCCTCGGCGTCATCTGGCAAACCACATACGCCAGAGCCGACCAGCACAGCACGCCGAGAAGGCTGTGCGTGTACGGCATGTAATACAGATCGAGGGCGTTGGAGGCGGTAATTCCGGGAACGATGCGGACTTTCTCAATGCCCAGCAGAACGAAGATCGACCACATCACATCGATCCATTGCACCGCGAGGAACAGCAGCCAGAGCGGAATGCGTTTGTCGACTGATTTGCCCGCGAAGCTAAAGCTGTAATGTCCTGTGAACAAAGCATCTCCCCAGATTGTCTTTCTG
>DASXJO010000143.1:0-7606 GCA_036497385.1 Candidatus Angelobacter sp.
TCCCACATTCAACGGCTCTCTTGACGTAAGCGTGATGCTCAGCGGCTGTGGCGCTCCCGCCGCCGCTCAATCGTATGTATTAAATGCCACGGTTGTTCCGCCTGCTCCATTTGGGTTCCTAACGCTCTGGCCACAGGGCACAACGCGACCTCTTGTTTCCACTCTGAATGCGGTCGATGGCGCGATTACCTCCAACATGGCGATTGTGCCCACAACTAATGGTTTGATCAGTGGCTTTGGATCACAATCGGTACACTTGATTTTGGATATGTCCGGATATTTCGCGCCGTAAACGGCACGTACGACCTCGCATAAATGCCCGGCGGGACGCTGATTGCATTGCCGGGCATCCAACTCAGGCGCCCTGAAGCTGCATGCTATACTCTGCCCCGATGCCACTGCATTATCTTGCTGATGAATCGGAGTCAGCCTACCCTCTTCTCCAGCTATTTGGGCCCAGGCTCAGGATGCGATGAGGGTCCTGATGCTGCACAACAGGTATCTGATCCCCGGCGGGGAGGACCAGTGCAGCGTTGCTGAAGCTGCACTCTTGCGCGACCATGGCCATGAAGTGGAGCTTCTGGAAGAAGACAATCGCCGCATAGAGCAGCTCGGCCAGGTGCGGACGGCAATCCGAACGGTGTGGTCGCGGGAATCATATCGCCGCATTGATGAATTGCTGCAAACGCGCCGTTTCGACATTCTCCACGTCCAGAACTTTTTCCCTCTCTGGTCTCCTGCGGTCTATTACGCGGCTTCCCGCAACCACGTTCCTGTTGTGCAGACCCTGCACAACTATCGGCTGATGTGCGTTAACTCGCTCTTCTTTCGTGACCAGCATATCTGCCAGGAATGTCTGGGGCGCTTTCTTCCGTGGCACGGCGTAGTCCATGCTTGTTATCGGAATAGCCGCCCTGCAAGTGCAGTGGTTGCTGGAATGGTGGGGGCCCACAAGCTCGCCGGTACGTGGCGCAAGCGCGTCGCTGCGTACATTGCTGTATCTGAATTCGCGCGCGAGCTATACATCAGTGGCGGCTTACCCGCCGAAAAGATCTCAGTGAAGCCCAACTTTATCCATCCAAGTCCCTCGCCGGGTCACGGCGGAGGTGGCTACGCCCTCTATGTGGGCAGGCTGAGCCAGGAAAAGGGAATTGCGACCATGCTGAATGCGTGGGAGGCAGCCAATGGAGCCATTCCGCTGAAGATTGCCGGTGAAGGCCCACTGGCACCGCTTGTGATTGCTTCCGCGCGCCGATGTAACAAAATTGAATACCTTGGCGCAAGATCGCTGCCGGAAGTCCTGGATCTGATGCGAAGCGCAGAATTTCTGGTGTTTCCTTCTGAATGGTATGAAACCATGGGCCGAACCATCATGGAGGCATTCGCGGTTGGAACTCCCGTAGTCGCCAGCAGTATCGGTCCACCTGCAACCATGGTGGTTCCCGGCGAAACCGGATTCCATTTCACTCCGGGCAGCGTTGCTGAGCTAAAGGAGCGGGTGGAATGGTGTTCACAAAACCTGGACCAGTTGCGTGCGATGCGAACGAAGGCGCGGCAGGTCTTTGAAGACCGCTATACCGGCACTGCCAATGCACACATGTTGCTGGCAATTTATGCACGGGCGCGGGAAGCGGCAGGGCAGGCTCATGCAGGATGATCGAATCGCGAAGCCAGTGTCAACTGCGCAAATCAAGGTTGCCGCCCCCCTGTATGTCTATGCTATTCTCGACCCAGCATCGTCTCCAACACATTTACCAAGGCATCCGGTTCCATCTTAGACAAATGCCCCAGGCAAGTTTTTATTGTGCTGACAAACCGTTGAAGAATTCAGCCTCAAATTCTCGGGCACATCAGAGTTCTCCAGCCACTCCCATGGGGCGCGCATGAGCGTAGCCGTGATCACCGGATCGGCAGGGTTGATCGGCTCGGAGGCTGTCCGCTATTTCGCCGCTAAAGGACTGCATGTCGTGGGCATTGACAATGACATGCGGAAATATTTCTTTGGTCCGGAAGCATCTACGGAATGGATGCGGAAGCATCTTGAAGCGACCATCCCTCTCTACCAGCATTTCAGCATTGATATTCGCGATCATGCCGCCATTCTTGAACTGTTCAAGCGTTTTGGAAAAGAAATTTCACTCGTGATACATGCAGCTGCGCAGCCGTCCCACGATTGGGCGGCGCGTGAGCCTCTCACGGACTTTTCCGTGAATGCCACCGGCACTCTGAACATGCTGGAAGCCACCCGGCAATTCTGCCCGGAAGCGCCGTTCATTTTTACTTCGACGAATAAAGTTTATGGCGATTCTCCCAATGTTCTTCCACTGGTGGAGCAGGAGTCGCGGTGGGAATTGGATAAGGCGCATAAGTTTGCCGAACACGGAATCACGGAAGAGCAGTCGATAGATCATTCGTTGCATAGCATCTTCGGGGCGTCCAAGGTTGCAGCCGACCTGATGGTGCAGGAGTACGGGCATTATTTTGGGCTGAAAACCGCATGTTTTCGCGCCGGCTGTCTTACCGGCCCCAACCATTCAGGCGCACAATTGCATGGCTTTCTTGCCTACCTGATGAAGTGCAACGTTACCGGGACCCGCTATACCGTTTTTGGCTACAAAGGCAAACAGGTGCGCGATAACCTGCATAGTGCTGACCTGGTGCGGGCCTTTGACAGGTTCTTTCAGTCGCCAAGATCAGGGGTGGTCTATAACATTGGTGGGAGCCGGTTTTCCAACTGTTCCATGCTGGAAGCTATTTCCATGTGCCAGCAAATCTCGGGGCGGGAAATGAACTGGCAATACGGTGGTGAAAATCGAAAGGGAGACCACATCTGGTGGATCAGCGACATCAGAAAATTCCAATCGCACTATCCTGGATACGAACTGCAGTTTGATAGCCTGGCTATTCTGCGCGAGATCCATGACCGGAACCAGGAGCGGTGGAAGGATACTTCTCGAGTTGTCCACGCATGAGTGCGGTGGCGAAGAGAAATATTCTCGGGGTCCTGATTGACGACGCAGATGCGAGTACCGCTACTGATTTGGTAATTGACGCCGCTCATCGTGGCGGCCCTTTCAGTGTCTCCGCCATTGCAGTGCACGGCGTTATGGAAGGGGTGCTGGATCCCGCGCACCTGTATCGCCTGAACAGTCTTGAACTGGTTGTAGCGGATGGTCAACCCGTGCGCTGGGCCCTGAACCACTTGCACTCTGCCGGCCTACGTGTACGCGTTTATGGCCCTAGCCTGATGTTGTCAGTGCTTGCCCGTGCGGAGCAGGAAAAACTTCCGGTTTACCTTTACGGAAGTTCGCCCGATGTCCTTTCGCTTTTGTCCGCCAATCTCCAGCAGCGGTTTCCCGAACTGATCATTGCTGGCGCCAGCCCCTCAACCTTTGGGCGAATCACGGCTGAAGCTGCCGACCGCATTGGCGAAAACATCAGGAAATCGGGCGCGCAAATCGTTTTTGTTGGTCTGGGCTGCCCACGCCAGGAGGTATGGGCATATGAATTCAGAGATCGCCTTAAGTTACCCATTCTGGCCGTTGGAGCTGCTTTTCCGTTTCTGGCGGGAACGTTGCGGCAGGCGCCACAATGGATGCAAGACCGCGGACTGGAATGGTTGTTCCGGTTGAGCACTGAGCCCCGGCGGCTGTGGCGCAGATATCTTTTACTGAGCCCCGCATATCTGTTCCTTATCGCCTGCCAGTGGCTCGGCTTTCGTTTTCACACCACCGGAAAACCGCCGGACAGCGAGATCCTTTATGGTTAATTTGTCCGCTTTTTTCCGGCTATAGCTTGAACCATGCATTGATTTGCTTAATCGCCGCCCGCGGTGAATTGTGGTAATGTTAAAGCATTCATCGCGTTATATTTGAATGAAAATTGGTTCTTCAACCGCGTCGATTCCTAACCCGACGCCTCTTTTGTTCCTCATCGCCGCCACTGCGCTCCTGCTCTGGCCAGATGCATCTGGCACCACAGCTCTCCTGGTAGCCGCTGCCATAGCAGTTCCCATCGCCGTATTCTGGATGTCATATAGCGCTCTCGGCGCTATTGTTGCTTTGATTCTTGGGTCGGCGGCTCCTCGCCTGTATGTCGAGATTGGCGGTCTCAAAGCAAGACCTGAGCATGTGGCTTGCGGCGTGTTATGTATCAGCATCCTGTTTCTGAGGAAGAAGCGCAGCCAGCCAATCCGATGGATTTGGCCG
This sequence comes from Candidatus Angelobacter sp., assembly GCA_036497385.1. Classification (GTDB taxonomy): domain Bacteria; phylum Acidobacteriota; class Terriglobia; order Terriglobales; family Acidobacteriaceae; genus Angelobacter. Next base: position 4,209 of record DASXJO010000143.1, read on the forward strand.
GACTATCTGCTGATAGCCTATGCTGCGCTCAATCTTTTTAGTTCTCTGTTCATGTCGATTGCCCCCCGGCAAACCATCAAATGGGCCCTTCAGCAAGTTCTGGTTATTCTTGCGTACTTTTTCTTGCGTGTCCTTGTAGAAGACCGTGCCGGTTTGCACAAGGCAGTCATGGCATTGTTGGCGGTTGCTGCTGCGACCGTGGCATACGGGATCATTTGTTTTTATTCCAACCTTCTTTTTGGGACCGGATTTGGCATCACCATAGGTCAATATGGAGATACTTCCGCTCCTTATGGTTTGCAATATGAAGCCAATCTTCTTGGGTCTTATAGCGGCGCTTTGGCTGTAATGATGCTGGTGATGTATCTGTATGACCATCGCCGCAGGTTTTTGGTGGGCTTTGCGCTTGCGTTGGCTGGAACGGCCATCAGTCTTTCCCGAGGCGCCCTGGGCGCGACGTTTATTGGCTTATCGGCGGTTGCGATTTTTAGTTTTAAAAAGCGACTTCTACCTGTGGGAGTGCGATCCGGCATTATAAAGGCCACTTTGTGCGCGCTTCTTGTCGTGCTTCCAGCCGTGATCCCGCAATATACTGAGCGTTTCAATACACTGGATGTTGGCGAACCTGCGGCGGATCCCAACACGCTTACGCGCATCGTGCAGGTAACCTCAGCTTTTGATGAAGTACTGAAGCATCCCTTTATGGGCGGTGGCACGTCCAGTTTTCAGCTGGCTTTTGATTGGCAGTCGCTGGGAGAAGAATGGGAAGAGCAAGGCTGGATCGGCAATACGGAAATGCGTGTTCTTCACGATACAGGGATTGTTGGCTTGGCGGTGTTTGTTGCGTTTCTGGTGTCTTTGTACCGGCGGTCCAGGAAGGTACTTGAACTGGAATCGAATCCAGAGCTGGTAGCACTGTTGACATCTGCCTTGGTTTATTGCGTCTCATTTCAAGCCACTGAGGGCACACTGCTGGCTTTTTCCTGGGTCCACCTTGGACTCATTGGTTGCGCCATCTCAATCTTTTTCGCCTCAAAAGACGGATACGGGAAAGAGGCGCGGCAAGGTGTCTCCGGTTGACCTGGCGGAGACCAGACAATTCTGGCGGTACAGTTCACGATGTGAAATAATTTTTCGCGCTGTACTCTTAAAAAACCATGCGCATTTTTGTTTAGGCATAGAATCTATAGTTCGTATGAACCCGCTTCAACGGGTCTTGCGTTATCCAGGAGAATCGCCACAAATGAGACAATTGCCGCGATCTATATGGCCGGGACCGAGATTTCACTGAGATGAACGACGCGGCAAAATCAAATCCAATCTATGGGCGCAAGCTGCGGCTGGCGATCTTCGGCGGCCGAGGCATCCCTTCCACTTATAGCGGCACGGAGACATTTTTTATCGAGTTGGCGCCGCGGCTGGTGGAACGCGGCCATGATGTGATTGTGTATTGCCGCAAGGCGCTTTTCAATGAACGCCCTACGGTGTACAAGGGCGTCCGCCTGATCTACACGCCCAGCCTTGAAACCAAAAACTTTGGCACATTCACCCACACGCTGGCGTGCATGATGGACGTGCAGCGGCGCAATGTGGATGCAATGCTGATTACCAATGTGGCCAACGCATTTCACTGCGCCATCCCCAGAATATTGCGCCAGAACTGCGCTCTGAACGTGGATGGGATTGAGTGGAAACGCGGCAAGTGGGGACGCCTGGGCAAGGCATATTTTTACTGGAATGCGCGGCTTTCAGGAAAGATTCTGCCTAAAGGCATCATTACGGACGCGTATGCCATGCGGAAGCTTTATCTTGACGACTTTAAAACACCTTCTGCGTGCATCGCGTATGGGGGGAACATTGAGACGTCATCCAATCCGGAGATCGTTCGTCAATATGGGCTTGAGCCGGGGAACTATTATCTGATTGCCAGCCGGCTGGTGCCGGAAAACAACGCAGCCCTGATCGTGGAAGGCTTCAAGAAAGCGCCAACAAAACGACTGCTTGCGATTGCCGGAGACGCGAATTACCGCAGTGGGTTTATCGATGACCTCAAGAACAATGCCGGTGACCGGGTGCGATTCCTGGGCCATGTTGACAGCATTGAGCACATTAAAGAACTTCACTGCAATTCATACGCTTACATCCACGGCCATATGATGGGGGGAACAAACCCAGCGCTCCTCAAGGCGCTTGGCTTCGGCAACTGCATTTTGGCGCATGACAATCCATTCAATGCTGAAGTATTGGCCGGACACGGACTTTTGTTTAAGGATGCTTCCGAACTCGCCACGAAGATCCAACTCATCGAAGAGAATCCTGATCTCGCCGAAGACTACCGCCATCGCGCTCCGGAACGAATTCGCAGTTTTTACAACTGGGAGCGCATTGTGGACCAATATGAAGAGCTTTTCTACCAGCTTGCCGCTGGAGAAGACCCAACACAGGTCCACTCCAGCGTACGTGAAGCGGACGCTCAAGTGGCTGTCCGGTAGAAACTCTCCCCGGCTGCATCCAACCAATGGCAGGTCACGGCCCCGATTTCACTCTAAGCGGAGTTACCAGAGTGCCGGTCCCCGCGTGCGTGAGCAAGATGACCTCTAAGGTGCTGGTTTGCTTTGCTCAGCTTGCGCCAGTGATTGTGATGAAATAACCTAAAGCAGCGGTTTACAACAGGGAGGCTTATGCGGATTCTGGTAGCGGGCGGCGCCGGGTACGTGGGTTCAGCACTCATACCCAAGCTGCTGGAGCGTGGTTATGACGTCGACGTAGTCGACCTTTTCTGGTTTGGAAACTCTCTTCCGCCGGAAGTCCGCATCATTAATCGCGACCTGTTCGACCTTCAGGTCGGCGATTTGAAGAACTACGAGCAGGTGATCTTCCTTGCCGGGCTTTCCAATGATCCGATGGCGGAGTTTTCACCCAGCAAAAATTTCATTTTTAACGCGGCGGCCCCGGCTTATCTTTGCTATATCGCCAAACAGGCCAAGGTGCGCCGCTATATTTACGCCAGCTCCTGCTCGGTGTATGGCTACACTGAAAATGAACTGTTCGATGAAGACCGTCCTGTGGCTTCCTCATACCCCTACGGGATTTCCAAGCTCCAGGGTGAGCAGGCGGTCATGCAACTCATCGACAATGATTTCTCCGTCATTGCGCTGCGCAAGGGCACTGTCTCAGGCTATAGCCCGCGCATGAGGTTCGATCTGATTATCAACACCATGTTCAAATGCGCGATGAAGGATGGCGTCATTCGGGTGAACAATCCTGCAACCTGGCGGCCCATCCTGAGTATTGAGGATGCGGCCATGGCATACATCCGCGCCATTGAGGCCAACCGATCTCTTTCAGGGATTTTTAATATCGCGTCCGGAAACCACACCGTGGGAGAAGTGGCCGAC
>DASXJO010000144.1:0-7934 GCA_036497385.1 Candidatus Angelobacter sp.
GGGTTCCTCCGGTTATAGCGCGGAAGAGGTGCGAAAAATAGCCAAGCTGCACTCTGGAGATAAAGTTACCTCGGCTCGTCGGACAAAGGCATTGCAGCGGCTGCGCAAGCGCTTCCAGAAACAGGACCGATTGGAAGCCCAAGTCACCATGACCCAACGAACCTACCATCCAGAGACCAACCTGCTGGATTACACCTTTGAGATCAACCGCGGCCCAGTGGTAGACGTTAAAGTGGAAGGCGCCAAACTGCGCCGCGGGTTGGTCAAGAAATTTGTTCCGGTATTCGAAGAAAGCGCCGTCGACGAGGATTTGCTGAATGAAGGAGCGCGCAACATACGCGACTATTTTCAGTCCAAGGGCTTTTTTGACGTGAATGTTACGTACGAACAGACACAGGATTCAGCGACGGAAAGGCGCACCATAATTTTTCACGTCGAAAAGAATCAACGGCACAAGCTGGTGGAATTGGTGCTCCAGGGAAACCACTATTTCAGCCGAGAAGACTTGCGCGAGCAGATGCTGGTGCAGCCGGCCGGAGGATTACTGGTACATGGCTTATTCAGCCAATCCATCCTGACGCGCGACGTGCAAGCCATTGAGAATCTTTATCGCAATAACGGTTTCCTGCAAGCCAAAGTCACGCCAGAGGTAGAAGATAATTACGGCAAGGAAGGACACATTCGCGTAAATTTGGTTGTGGTGGAAGGCCCGCAAACGCTTGTAGGCACACTGAAGATTCAAGGCAATGATGCTCTTCCGGAGGGGCAGATTCGCGGGCTGATTACGGCTTCAGAAGGCCAGCCATATTCCGACTCGATGGTGATTACCGACCAGTCAGTGATTCTGGAGCAATACTACAATCTTGGATTTCCAAAAGTGAAATTCGAGTACACAACGCGGCCCGAAGCGGACAATCCCAATAAAATTGATGTGGTCTACACCATCAATGAAGGGGCCCAGGTCTTTGTCGATAAGGTGCTGATTTCCGGGCTGAACTATACGCGGCCTTTTATCGCGGAGCGTGAAATAAAGGTCGCCGCCGGCGACCGGTTGAGCCAGAGCCAAATGTTCGATTCCCAGCGTCGCCTGTATGACATGGGTATCTTCAATGAAGTAGGCGTGGCGGTGCAGAACCCTGAAGGCGATGCCACCAGCAAGAAGGTGAATTTCCAGCTTTCTGAAGCGCGGCGCTATACATTTAATTATGGCCTTGGACTTGAAGTTCAGACCGGACAGTCCGGCAGTAATACCACTCCGCAGGGGGATACCGGCGTCAGCGGTCGCGTGTCCTTCGATGTTACGCGCCTGAACTTTCGCGGCCGCGACCATACGGTGACGCTAAAGACCCGTTACGGCAATCTGGAAAAGCTTGCGCTCATCGGCTATGGCGCGCCGCGGCTTTTCGATTCGCAAAAACTTACGCTGGACTTTACGGCCTTTTACGAGCAAACCAATGACGTGAGTACGTTCACTTCAACACGACTGGAGGGGGCAGCGTCGATTAAGCAAGAATTGAATCGCGCCACAACGCTTCTTTATCGCCTCATTTACCGGCGCGTCAGCACCAGTAATCTGGTCATCGATCCGAACCTGGTGCCGCTGTTTTCTCAGGCGGTGCGCGTCGGTATGCCAGATTTTAGCTATGTTCGCGATACTCGTGATAACCCGATTCAGTCGCTCAAAGGTACGTTCAACACGATTGATCTGGGCGTCGCCTCGGGAATATTTGGTTCCCAGACAAACTTCACACGCGTAGTGGTGCAGAATTCCAGCTACTATCAATTTCATAAGCGTCGCTGGGTGTTTGCCCGCTCCACACGCATAGGCGTGGAAGAACCCTTCGCCTCCACGGCCTTTGCTCCGCTCCCTGAACGCTTCTTTGCCGGAGGCAGCACGTCGCACCGGGGATTCGGCATTAATCAGGCGGGCCCACGCGACCTTACCAGTGGTTTCCCGTTGGGTGGCGAAGCGCTCTTTCTGAATAACCTTGAGTTACGTACTCCGCCCTTGCCGTTTCCTTATGTGGGAAACAATTTAAGCGCCGTGGTGTTTCATGATATGGGGAACGTTTTTTCCACGGCTGGAGATATGGCCAACAGCATTCTCAAGTTCTCTCAACCCAATCGGAGTCTCTGTCTGAATCCAGCCGCGGCAACCTGCAACTTCAATTACGTCTCGCACGCGGTGGGCGGTGGTGCACGTTACCGTACCCCAATCGGTCCCGTGAGTTTTGACGTTGGCTACAACCTCAATCCGCCGGCATTTCCGATTTCTGCGCCTGCTGCCCCGGCTGTCCCCTCTTCACAGGTCCTGAGGCATTTCAATTTCTTTTTCAATATTGGGCAGACTTTCTGATGAGAGCGCGCCGCCATTTCGTGATTGTCCTTCTGCTTGCCGGAATTGCGCAGGCCCAGGTGGTCGACCGCATGGTGGCAGTGGTCAACAAGCACGTAATTCTGGAAAGCGAACTTGATCAAGCCACACGGGTGGAATTTCTGGAGCAAGGCAAACCCATTGAACGCCTGACCTATGCTGATCGAAACGCAGTATTGGAGCGTTTGATTGACCGCTCGCTGCTTGACCAGCAGATCGTGAATCCGTCGATGCTGGATCCCGCGCCGGAAGAACTTAAGACAAAAATTGAAGAGCTGAGGCAAGGCATTCCGGGCGCGTCGCGGGACCAACAGTGGAAAGATATTCTTGCCGGCTACGGCCTGATACAGCAGGACGTGGAAGAACAACTGACTTCGCAGTTCCGCATTCTTCGCTTTATTGACCTGCGTTTTCGCGGGCTGGTGCGCGTTGATAAAGAAGCGGTTGCCGCCTATTATCAAGACCGCTTCTTGCCGGAAGTACGCAAGCGCAATGCTTCCGAGCCGAAACTCGCGGAAGTATCAGGCAAAATTGAGCAGATACTTGCGGAGCAGCGCATTGATGAACTTCTAAACAATTGGCTCAAGACTTTGCGCGCCCAGGCCCACATTGAGCGAATGCTGCCGGTGACCGCCACCAACGCTGGGACCCCATGAGCAGCAAAACCGAGGTAAACATTGCGCCGCCTGCCACCCCCGCGAAGAAACGCAAGCTCAGGCTATTCGTCATTTTTAGCTGTCTGGCGCTGGCTGGCGTTATTGTTGGCCTGTTATTTTATTTGAATAGCGGTTCCTTCCGCGAGACTGTCCGGCAACGAGTCATTACCGAACTACGGCAGATGACGGGCGGCAAGGTGGAAGTTGAATCGTTCACATGGAACCTTTCCACGCTTCATTTTGAAGCACGCAATGTGACGATCCACGGACGCGAGGCGGCGGACGAAGTTCCTTATGCCCATGCTGATCGAATCGGAGTTGATGTAAAAATCGTTTCATTTTTCACGCGCAAGATTTCATTGGAAAACGTTGCAATAGATCGTTTTGTGCTTCACTTGATGATCTATCCGGACGGTACCACCAACCAGCCTCCGCCCCAGCCGGGCACTCCTTCAGACGAAGGACCACAACAGAACCTGTTTGACCTCGCGGTAAGACAGATTGCGGTGCGGCAAGGCACGCTTATGCTCGATCAGGAGAAAATTCCGTTCGATCTTGACGGCAAGAACATCTCCGCCGCCATGAATTATGTTCCCAGCCAGAAAGCCTATGACGGCCACCTGGATTTCACGCCACTGACAATCACATATAGAAATACGCCACCGATGCAGGCGGAAATGCATCTCGGATTCCTGCTGCGCTCAGGCGAAACGGAAATAAAATCGCTCCGGGTGGCGGTGGGTGCTTCAAAGCTTGAAGCCAGTGGGGCTCTGCGCAATTACAACAATCCGGAATTGACGTTGCAATATCAGGCTTCTTTGGATCTCGCGCAGGTTGGCAACACGGCAAAATGGAAACAGCTTCGAGGTGGACGGGCGGACCTGAAAGGCGCGGGCATTTACCAGCACAATCGCTACTCTTCACAGGGAAATCTCAGCGTTCGCGACCTTGAATGGCGTGATGCGTCGGTGCGGGTCTCGTCGGTTGACGCTTCCTCGCCTTATTCAGTGACACAAGACAAGATCATCCTCTCCCGCCTGATCGCGCATATATTTGGCGGCGTAGTGCAAGGCGATGCGCAGATCTCGAATTGGGCTTCTCCTACGGCGGGGAAGAAAACTTTGCCACAACAAGGCATTACGCGGCTGCACTTGTCCGGCGTTCAAGCGAGCAAGGTTGCGGCGGCTATTTCCTCCGCGAAGATGCCATTGGACAAGATTGAATTGGCAGGCAGCATTTCCGGGGACATCAATTCTGCGTGGACAGGGTCTCTGGAGCGCGCGGTTTCTTCCTTGAAGCTGGAGGTGGCTCCTCCCGTAGCGCCTTCGGCCAAAGAAGTGCCCGTAACCGCACAAGTGCAAGCGACCTATCATGGCGATGCGCGCACACTCGACGTTGCCGGACTTACTCTGGCGACGCGTGCCATCCGCGTAAACGCCACTGGATCACTGGGATCGGAAAAGGCGCAGGCGCATGTTTCCTTGAATGCGACTGATTTGCGCGAATTGCAGCCGGCGATCGATGCGCTTGATCCGGGAACGCGCATTCCAATCACGCTGGAAGGACGATCGTCATTCAATGGCGTAATTTTCGGCAGACTCGATGCACTTTCAACGCGTGGACGCCTGGATCTGGAAAAGTTTGACACGGAATTCCATCTGACCAGCCAGCCTAAAGGCGAGCGGACCAAACCTCCGCGAATCCACTGGGACGCGCTTTCAGCCGACCTGGCATACTCGCCTTCAGTGCTGTCTCTGCAGCATGGAACATTGCGGCGCGGCGCAGCACAATTAGGATTTTCCGCCAGTACAACTTTACGCCAGGGCGACTTTGACGAGAACACCAGCCAATTCAATGTGACTGTTCATGTTCAGAATGAAAACGTCGCCGATATGCAGGCTTTAAGCCAAACCAGCTATGCAATTACGGGTGTGGCGAATGCTGACTTGCAGGCCACCGGCACGCTGCGAAATTTACAGGGCAGCGGAAAGTTGCAAATCGCCAAATTGACTATCTATGGAGAACCCTTCAAGACTTTCTCCAGCGACTTGCGGCTGAGTGGAACCGAGGCCCGGCTGGAGAATATCCAGCTTGCGCATAATGGCGCGCGGCTTACCGGATTTCTGGCTTACGATTTGCGAAACCAAAATTATCGCTACGACCTTACCGGCGCTAATATTGACTTCGCCAACTTTCAGCGTTTTGATCTCCCCCGCCTCGCCGTTCAGGGGCAAGCCGGCTTTCACCTGACCGGCTCCGGTACTGAAGATGCCCCGGTCATCAACGGCGAAATCGATCTACGCAATATTGTGCTCAACCGTGAGACGGTCGGCAGCATGACGATTCTGGCGGAGACGCATGGCGAAAATGTGCAGCTGCGCGGACGCTCGAACTTTGATAATGCGGAGCTGAACGTGGATGGGTCAGTGCGTCTTCGCGATCAGTGGCCCGGCCAGATCACGCTAAAGTTTTCGCATCTCGACTTTGATTCATTGATTCGCGCTTATTTTCAAGGGCAGATCACGGGTCATTCTTCCATCGCGGGAGAGATTGACATCCACGGCCCCATGAAGCAGCCACGCAGCCTGATGGTTACCGGCAACGTTACTCAGCTTTCCGCCGACATTGAAAACGTAAAGCTGCAAAATGACGGGCCCATTCATTTTGGGCTTGAAAGCGAATCGCTGAAAGTGGACCAGTTCCACCTTACAGGAACAGAAACCGACATTGATGCAAAAGGGACTGTGCATCTCACGGGCGAGCATATGCTTGACCTGAGTGCACTCGGGCGCTTCAACCTGAAGCTATTGCAGGGATTCAATCCCAACCTCTTGGCGAATGGCCCCGCGACCTTTAGGGTGAATATCACAGGACCTTCGGCGCGTCCGCAATTGAGCGGAAGACTTGAGGTGAAAGACGCATCGGCTTCACTGCTGGACCTGCCGAACGGTCTCAGCCACATTGCCGGGTCTCTGGTGTTTGCCCAGGACCGCATGCAGATTGAGAAGCTTACGGCCCATACAGGTGGCGGCGAGCTGGATGTTGGCGGATTTTTAGCTTACCGCAATGGAATCTATTTTGATCTCACGGCAAAAGGTAGTGACGTGCGGCTGCGCTATCCGCCCGGGGTGAGTTCATCCGCGGACGCGACGCTGCGCTACACCGGTTCAGCAAAAAGCTCACTGCTCTCCGGCGATATTCTGGTCACCCGATTTGGTATGAACCCCCATTTTGATTTCGCCAACTATCTGGCGCAAAGCAAAAAGGCGCCGATCATCTCCACCCTGAATCCATTTCTGGAGAACATGCGCCTGGACATGCACATTACTTCTACACCGGAATTACAGGTGGAGACGTCGCTGGCTAAGCTTTCCGGCGATCTTGACCTGCACGTCCGTGGGACCGCGGCGCGGCCGGCTATTGTGGGCAGGGTGAATATTGCCGAAGGGGATGTGTTCTTTAACGGCACAAAGTATCGGCTGGAACGCGGTGATATTACCTTCAGCAATCCGCTGTCTATTGAACCAGTGATTAATTTAGATATGTCTGCCCGCGTACAAGGCTATGACGTGACGATCGGATTGCATGGACAGGCGATTGGCGGCAAAGGAATCAGCATGACGTACCGCTCGGATCCGCCGCTGGCCAATTCTGACATCATCGCGCTGCTGGCCTTTGGGCGCACGCGCGGCCAAGGTGTTTATAACGCAAGCCAGCCGGGCGTGAACACGAATGACACGGCGTCAGCTTCCAACGCAATCCTGGGCGAAGCGCTCAATGCCACGTTCAGTGACCGCGTGCAGCGGCTCTTTGGGGCCAGCCGGGTAAAAATCGATCCGCAATTTATCGGGTCAGAAAACAATCCCAGCGCTCGCGTGACGATTGAACAGCAGATCAGCAATGACATCACCTTTACTTACGTCACCAGCCTTACGCAATCGGCTGAGACGGTGATTCAGGTGGAATACAATATTGATAAAAACGTATCGATTGTAGCCGTGCGAGACCAGAATGGGGTGCTCGGTTTTGACGTCCACATACGCAGGCGGAAAAAGTGACATATGAACGGGAATGGCTCAGAACCGTTCGCTGCGAAGCGCTTTTCCATGGTGGAAAGCCAGCTGCGCCAGCGGGGTATCCGGGATGAACGCCTGCTCGCGGCGATGAGCAAGGTGCCGCGGCATGAATTTGTGAGCCAGCAAAACTGGAACAAAGCCTACGCCGACCATCCGATTCCAATTGCCGAAAACCAGACAACATCTCAGCCTTACATGATTGCGGCAATGCTGCAGGCGGCGCAGATCAAGCCTGAGGATCGCGTGCTTGAAATTGGCGCCGGCTCTGGATACCAGACCGCAGTCCTGGCCGAATTGGCAAGCCAGGTGTTTGCGGTGGAGCGATATGCGTCGCTTACGGAAGCAGCACAGAAAGCCTTGGAGCGGCTGGGCTATCGCAATGCCAGAATTATTACCGGCGATGGTTCGCTGGGCCTGCCGGAAGCCGCGCCTTTCGATTCCATCATTGTGTCGGCGGCTGCTCCTCGTATCCCCCAAGCCCTCGTAGAGCAGCTTGCTGTGGGAGGACGCCTGCTTATCCCGGTGGGGGACGCCGACCAGCAAGTTCTGCAACTTGTTCAGCGGAATACAGATGGAACTACCAACGAGCGCACGCTTGAAGGCTGCCGCTTTGTGCCGTTGATCGGGGAGCAGGGATTTTAAGGGCAGCTATTGGCTATTGGCTCTTGGCTCTTGGCTATTAGCTTTTCTGAAATCCCGAGCGGAGCGAGGGATCACTACTGTCACAATCTCTCTGGGGAATTATTACTTGATACGCTAGAGAGTTTATGTCGATAGCGATCCCTCGCTCCGCTCGGGATTAAAAAAAGCTACAATATTCTGTGTCCC
>DASXJO010000145.1:0-4815 GCA_036497385.1 Candidatus Angelobacter sp.
CTGGTTCTTGATCCGCGCCCGCATCCGCACCAGATGCCAGCGATGCAGCAGCAACTGCCGCAGGTCCCGTTCCTCGACACTGGGAATCCAGATCCGGGGAAAACGTTCCTCCAGCAGCAAGCGCAGGATCAGCCGGGCATCGCGCTTATCATGCTTTTGCTTCCGCCCGTCCTGCTGCCGGATTTTCGTCGCATCTCCCATCCACATCTGGTGCCCCAACTTCTCCAGCAGACGCTCGAACCAGTACGTGCTCCCCGTGGCTTCCACTCCCACCACCCAGGAACCATGCAGAGCTTGGTAGAACTGCTGCACCTCGCTCTGGCCTTCACCATGCGTTAGCCGGCGCCGGACCAACTCACCCGTTTCCTTATCCAACTGGGCAATCACTTGAAAGCTCGGATGAAAGTCACAACCTATATACTGCATATGGCCTCCTCGTCCCAAGCTCTTGGTCTTAAGCAAATCGAGTTTACTCGAGACGCCCAGGAGGCCGTTGTCGTCATGCAATCAAAGGGCGTGAGCGAGCCCGCGTTTTCATCAGCGGGCGAGCAGCCCTGATGGACCTTATGCTTTGATCTTGCTGAAATCTACCGGAACCGCGTCTTTCAAAAGGCCTTCAGGATACCAATCTGCGGCAAGATCCTTTCAGCCTGGGTTCACCGACTGACAAACTTGTTCTTCTTTTCCCTGCGCCAGCCCTTGATTTCTTTTTCCCGCGCGATCGCGGCTTCTACGGACGTGAATTGCTCAAAGTAGACCAGACGATAGCACTTGTATTTAGACGTGAAATATCCGCCCTGATTGTTTGTGCTGCCAAACACGCAGATAAATAAACGCTGTTACGCCTGTATACAGCACATAGCGTGAAATGCTGCCCATCATGTAAACGTATGAGAGCTTTTCCATAGCTAAACAAAAGGTCCCTCAGGGCTACTCGCCCGCTGAAGACTGCGCGGGCTCGCTCACGCCCTTCGGGATGACGTTCAAGTGAGAGAGGACATCCTAACAGTGCGCGGAGTATTGCATGAATTGGGCTGCCTCAGAACCCCACAAACACAGGCTCCGGCTTCAACGAGACTCCCCAGATATCGAAGACCTTTTTCTCGATTTCATCTTTGAGGGCAAGAATGTCTTTTGCAGTTGCGCCGCCGCGGTTCACGATCGCCAAGGTATGTTTGCGGGAAATGGCTACTGGCCCGATTGAGTAGCCTTTTGAAAATCCTGATTGCTCGACGAGCCACGCGGCTGCGAGTTTTACTTGACCATCGGAGGTGAGATAGCCGGGCATCATTTTGCCGGGAGCGCGCCGCTCCGCAAGGGTCTGAATGCGGTCTGCTTCAGCGACGCTGACGATGGGATTTTTAAAGAACGACCCGGCGCTACGGCAGTCTTCGTCACCTTCAACCAGCAGCATGGCTTTGCTTTGGCGGATGGACCGGACGGCGTCACGCGCTTGTTGCAGCGTGGGATTGTCAACATTGCTTGCGGCGAAGAAGTTTTTTACGTCCGCATATTCCATCTTGGGCTCGCAGTTGCGACAAAGCCGATAAGAGACTTCCAGCACAATAAATTCATTTCGGCGGGCGCCATTGAAAATGCTGGAACGGTAGGAGAAGCCGCAATCGGTATTGCTTAAGTCCAGCACCGCGCCTGTAGCGATCTCCAGCGCGCGAACGCGGCTAATGGTTTGTGAAACTTCCTGTCCGTAAGCGCCCACGTTTTGAACCGGCGTGCCACCGACGGTGCCGGGAATCCCGCTCAGACATTCAATGCCGCCACAATTCTTGCTGACAGCGAGGGCCACAAGGCTGTCCCAGTTTTCACCAGCGGCAGCGTGAAACAGCATCTTCTGGCGGTCACCTTCAAACTCCACGCCCGCCAAAGATACTTTCAGGACGAGGCCGGGCCAGCCGCTATCGGCGATAACAAGATTGCTTCCGCCGCCCAGAATGAAAAGGGGAAGCTTGCGCGCCAAGGCAAACGCCACCGCTTCAGAAACTTCATGTTCCGAATGGGCGTCAATAAAATATCGCGCCGGACCACCGACGTTAAAAGTGGTCAACGGTGCAAGGGGGATGTTTTCCTGGGTTCTCAAAAGATTGCTAACAGAGTACAGGAGAGATGCAACTATGGAAATGAGTTTTTAATTGGTAGAATGGAGCAAGACCAATCGGGAGGAAACGATGTATCCAGAAGGAATGGTGGCGCCCATGCGCCAGGAGTTGACGGCAGGCGGCATTGAAGAAGCCCGCACCGCGGCCGACGTGGAAAATGCAATCAATCAGAAAGGCACGCTGATGGTGGTGGTGAATTCCATCTGCGGATGCGCGGCAGGCAGAATGCGTCCTGGAGTGCGCGCGGCGATCCAGAGCGACGTCCGTCCAGACCGCATGATTACGGTTTTTGCCGGACAGGACAGGGAAGCTACCGATGCTGCCCGTAGCCATTTCACCGGCTTTCCGCCGACCTCGCCTTCAATCGCGTTGATGCGCGATGGCAAGCTGGTCTACATGATGCAGCGGCACGACATTGAAGTGAGCGACCCGAATACGATTGCCACCCGGCTCAAGCACGCTTTTGAGAAGCACTGCGCGAAGGAAGCGGTCAGCAATTAGCAAAGCATGTTAGCCGCAGATTTGGGCTGATAAGAAAATTAGCCGCGAATTAACGCGAAAGACGCGAATCATGAATTTGATTCGTGTTTGTTCGCGAAATTCGCGGCCATCTTTTTAGCGGTTTTATAGATCGTGTGAAACTTTGAAAGACAAACACAAGGTCCCTCCCTCCTACTCGCGCGCTGGCAAAAGCGCGCGCTCGCTCAACGGACGTCGGGATGACGCGGCATAAAAAGTTGCCGTTAACATTAAAACTGTTCTAAATCCGCAGTAATCTGCGAAATCTGCGGCGAAGCATTTTTGCCAATTGCTAATTGCTAATCGCTAATTGCTAATTGCTTCCAGGCTTCCCCGCCTTCTTTGGCGGTGGAATACTGATATCAATCGTGTTCACCTTGCCGAACGTTGAAAGCTCTTTGTCAAAGTCCTTGGCGTTGCCGACCACCAGCACTGCCATCTTCTCCGGATGAACATATTTTCGGGCGACGCGATCAACGTCGGCAGGCGTGACTTTTTCAATTCCGGCACGGAACTGCTCCAGAAAATCCGGTGGGAAGCCGTAAAACTCGTAACGCATACGCTCCGCCAGGACTTTCTGCTTGGAATCAAACTCAAAGATGAAGGAATTCAAAATGGCATCTTTGGCTTTTTTCATTTCAATTGGCTGGACAGTTCCGGTGATAAGCTTCTCCATCTCCTTGCGCAAGGCCTCAATCCCTGCCGCGGTGGTGCCGCTCTTGGTGCCCATAGCAAAGCGTGTGATTCCATCATGATCAAATGCTGTGCCCACGCCGCCGCCTACGGAGTAAGCCAGCCCCAGCTTGGTCCGAATATCGATGAACAGGCGGGAAGCAAATCCGCCGCCGAATAATTCATTCATGACTTCAACGGCGTAATAGTCAGGATTGCGGCGATCAATGCCAAGATCAACCATCTGTATGTCACTCTGGTTGACGTCATTTTTCTCGACAAAATAAATTCCCGGCTTGGCAGGGTTGAACGTGATCTTGGACGAAACAAAACGTTCACCCCTGGGCATGTTGCCAAAAGCTTGGCGCAACCTTTGTTCCATAACGGCAGAGTCAAAATCGCCGGCGAGGCCAAGAATCATATTGGCTGGCGCGATGGTGCGCTTGTGCCATTGCAGCAGGTCTTCCCGAGTAATGGCAGCCACAGTGTCATATTGGGCCGTGCGGGCGTAAGGATTCTCAGGGCCATAAGCCAGCTTGGTGGATTCGCGCCCGGCGATCTCATCCGAGTCGTCATTTCGGCGCGAGATCAGGCTGAAAAACTGCTGTTTGGCCAGATCAATTTTGTCCTGGCGGAACTCCGGGTTTTCCAGAAGATCGAGCACGACAGGGAAAACCTGATCATAATTTTCCTTGAGCGATGACCAGGAGAGAAATGTCGAGTCCGCGCTATCTGAGGCTTCAACGCGCGCGGCGTGAGCTTCAAGGAAATCATCCAGTTCGTCACCGGTTTTGTTTTTGGTGCCGCCGGTGCGCCACACGTCAGCATAAAGGGAGATCATGCCGATTTTGTCCGCCGGCTCTTCACGCGAGCCGCCACGAATGCGGATGGTGCCATCGATTAGCGGCAGCTCGTGGTCTTCCTGAAGGAAAATAACCATGCCGTTGGGCAGTTCAACACGGCGCGGTTCCTGCGGCTTGAACTGATGCAGCGGCGGGATAGGAACCTTTTGCCAGGAGCTAACAGGAGAAGCAGAGGGCGTGGCCGTGGCCTGAGGAACTTTTGGGGGAACGGGTTTTTTGATTTGCGAAACAGCGTTGAGCGCCAGCAAGTTCATTATCAAAACTGTGAATGCGAAGAGCAAAGGTTTTCCCTTATTCATTTCTGCTCTCCTTTGGCGGGTTCGGCTTGCGTTGGTTTTGGCGCTTCCGTTTCCATGGTTCCTACGGTGCGGTTTTCTTCGCGAAAAGTTTTGTTGGCGACGCGGCGAATATCTGCCTTGGTAACTTTGTCAATTTCATCGATCTGGCGGAAGAGCTCTCGCCAATCGCCATAGAGCGCCTGGTACTCACCCAATTGGAAGGCCAGACCCTGATCGTTGCCGAGGCCACGAATCAAATCAGCCTTGGCGCGCGTCTTGATCGATTGCAATTCTTCGTCCGTTACATCCTGCGTTTTCAGCTTCTCAATCTCTTCATGGATTGGCCCCGCCATCTCTTGCGCGATGTGG
>DASXJO010000146.1:0-1904 GCA_036497385.1 Candidatus Angelobacter sp.
GACACGCTGGAAATCCATAAAGACGCCATCAAGCCGGGCCAGCGCGTGATTATTGTGGACGACCTGCTTGCCACCGGCGGCACCGCGAATGCCTGCCTGCAACTATCGCAATCATTGGGCGCGAAGGTGGAAGGCATGGGGTTCGTGGTGGAGCTGGATTTTTTAAGTGGACGGAAAAAATTTGAGGGAACGGAAGTTTTCTCGCTGCTGCACTATGACAAGTAGGAAGAATCTTTTTTGGATATTGCCACTCTGCATTGGCTTGATATCAGCGTCAGCCGAACAGGCCCCTTCGGCGCAGCAGTTATTGGACGATGCCCACAAAGCTACCGACCTTAGCTCGATTGGCGCTTACATTCTTCACGCTACGATAATCATCAACTCGGGCGATCCCAAGATTGAGCGACAAGCAAAACTGACGATCCTCCGCGACCATGATCGCGCGCGGTTTACGTTGGAGACAGATGGCCGCACGGAGGAACGAGTTATTTTGGGAAGCAAGGAGTTCGTCGTTCCGGGGCAGGGTACCTTGGTCGCCATGGGTGTGAGTAATTTAGATCACAGATGGGATTTAAGTACTCCGCAGAAGTTCGCTAGCCACGAAATATTCTCATTCGGAAGCGTACGTAAGCAGAAGATCCAGGGCCATGATGCGTGGTGTTTCGATCGGAAAGCCGAGTCCAAAATCAAACTGTGTTTTGACGCGACAACGTCAGTGCTGCTGCACGAGGGTGCGAATGGGAAGAACCGGTGGGAGTATTCAGACTACACATCTTTAGGCACAAGGTTGTACCCGCAGAAAGTTCAGGTTTTTCGCGAGAATTTAGCTCCGTTTGAAATTCGGCAGATTTCCATCAGCCCGGCCCAATTCAACGATGATGTCTTCAAGGTACCCGAGAAGTCGATTGAAATGGAGCGTTGCGACTCTGAGGAAGCTCCTAGGCCTCTCCATACACCGGAACCGGAATTCTCAGACGCTGCGCGCAGCGCCCGCGCCGAAGGTGTGGTGTATTTGTATGTCCTGATCAATGCACGGGGAAATGTTGCCGAATCACAGGCGCTTGCCATGGACGCCTACGGTTTGGCCCAAAATGCGGTAAATACGGTTAAGACCTGGCGCTTTAAGCCAGCGACGTGCAACGGACACGCGGTTGCCGCTGAAATGAACATCGAGGTAGATTTCCGCTACCGTTGAGGCTAACTCAGCAGTTGATCCCCACATCTTCACGCTCTGTATTTTTATAGGCCCAGGCCATGCGCGGCGTGTTGTGGGCAATGCCAAAGCGGCCGCGCTGGTCCAGCAGGATCATGCCGCCGTGTCCATTGAGGCGATTTTTCAGATACTGCATGGCTTCCTGCACAACGGCGTCAGGCGCGCCGCCAATGCGCACTTTGTCGGCGGCCCACTTGGCCAGAACAAGTTTCATGATGGGCTCGCCCCATCCCGTGCAGGAGCTCGCCGCGCTCAGATTGTCGGCATAGCAGCCGCAGCCGATGAGCGATGAGTCGCCCACGCGTCCGGGAGCTTTGTTGAGCGTGCCGCCGGTTGAAGTGCCAGCGGCTATGTTCCCGTCGGCATCAAGCGCGACGCAGCCGACGGTATCATGACTGGAAAGAGGGCCGGCAAACGTGAGGTCAGGATGGCCGGCAGCTTCTTTTTCCTGCGCTTGTTTCAGGCGCTGGATCTCGCGTTCGATGACCAGCTCTTCGTTGCGGCACAGGGCCATACCGTGCTCCTGGGCAAAACGTTCCGCGCCTTCCGCCACAAAATAAACATGCGGACTTTTATCCAGCACCAGGCGCGAGGCGCGAATGGGATTGCGAATGCGCTCAACGCAACCCACGCCGCCCGCCCGCAAAGTTGCGCCATCCATCATGAGGGCGTCGAGTTGCACACGGCCGTC
>DASXJO010000147.1:0-20207 GCA_036497385.1 Candidatus Angelobacter sp.
AAGATTGGTGGCCGTGGCGCACGGAAAAGAGCGGGCCCAGCAGGGATACACGATTCCACTGGTTGTGGTTGAAATGCGATTGCTGCAGCATGTGCTCTCGGCGGTGCTTCAGCATAATCTCATTCGCATGGACTTAAGCACGGTCATTGGAGACATGATGCTGGTGGGCGAAAGCCTGCAAGAACAGCTGGAATTTTCCATCCGCGGATTTCAGCAGGGCGCGCGCGAAGCAGCGTGAGAGCAGCCTATTTGTTTGGGGCAGCGATTTTAGGCTGCGGGATTACCGGGACGTGCCCGCGTTTGTAAATCATCATGGTGCGGGTGAATTCGATTACTACGCTGCCATCCTGCTTGTATCCGGTTGTTCTTACCTTGACGATACCTACGTTTGATCTTGATTTGGACTCGCGCTTTTCCAGAACTTCACTGCGGGAATATACCGTGTCACCTTCAAAAAGTGGATTCGGCAGCCGAACCTCGTCCCAGCCCAGATTTGCCATCGCGTTTTGCGATACGTCGGAGACGGATTGTCCGGTAACCAGAGCCAGGGTGAAGGTTGAATCGACCAGCGGCTTGCCATACTCGGTTTGGGCGCTATAAGCCGCGTCAAAGTGGATGGGATTCGTGTTCTGCGTGAGCAGCGTAAACCAGATGTTATCGGCGGCTATCACCGTGCGCCCGAGCGGATGCTGGTAAACGTCACCCACTTCAAAATCCTCAAAGACGCGTCCGGTCCAGCCTCGTTTAATTGTCATGTAGTCTCCAGCGTTAGTAAGAACGTGGCAATCCCAGCACGTGTTCGGCAATATAAGAAAGGATAAGGTTGGTGGAAACCGGCGCCACTTGATAAAGCCGCGTCTCGCGGAACTTGCGTTCTACGTCGTATTCTTCCGCAAATCCAAAGCCGCCATAAGTCTGCAGCGTGGCATTGGCGGATTCCCAGGATGCGTCCGCCGCTAGTAGTTTCGCCATGTTGGCTTGCGGACCGCAGGATTGGTGCAAATCGAATAGCGACGCCGCTTTTTCCACCATGAGCGACGCAGCTTCAACATTGGCATATGCGCGTGCAAGAGGGAACTGGATGCCCTGGTTCTGTCCGATAGGCCGCCCGAAGACGATGCGTTCTTTGGCATAACGGCAGGCACGTTCCAGAAACCAGCGGCCATCGCCAACACATTCAGCAGCAATCAGGATGCGCTCGGCGTTCAGGCCATCCAATAAATAACGGAAACCATGACCTTCTTCGCCGATCAGGTTTTCCGCCGGAACTTCCACGTCATCAAAAAAGATTTCGGTGGTGGCGTGATTCATCATGGTGCGGATTGGCCGGATCGTCAGCCCATGATTTTTCGCCTGGCTCAGATCGACCAGGAAAACAGAGAGTCCTTCACTGCGCTTCTTTACCTGCTCAATTGGAGTAGTGCGTGCGACCAGCAGCATCAGGTCAGAATGCTCGGCGCGGGAAATCCAAATTTTCTGACCTTTGACTACATAGGTCTCGCCAACGCGGCGAGCAAAGGTTTTCATCTGCGTGGTATCGGAGCCGGTGGTCGGCTCGCTCACGCCGAAGGCTTGAAGTCGAAGCTCCCCGCCTGCCAGCGCTGGAAGATATTTTTTCTTCTGGGTCTCTGAGCCGTGCCGCAGCAGAGTTCCCATTACGTACATCTGGGCGTGGCACGCCGCCGCATTGCCGCCGGAATGATGGATTTCCTCCAGTATCGTGGCGGCCTCGGCGATACCCATTCCAGCGCCGCCATATTCCTCTGGAATCAGCGTGGCCATGTAACCAGCTTTTGTTAGGGCCTGAACAAAAGCTTCAGGATAGGCGCGCTGGCTATCAAGCTCTCGCCAGTACGTGTCGGGAAAGTTGAGGCACAATTCAGCGACTGCAGTTTTCAGTTCCTGGCGTAATTCGGTATTGGGGACAGAAGACATGAATGGTTCGTCTGACCGCGACTGCACTCTACAGTAAACCTGATTTTCTGGCGATGGCCAGCTTCTTGCGCTCGGCCGGCAAGCTGGCAGCATCCACCATTTCATCCTTATAGACCATTGCGCCGACGCCGGAATCGATGTCAGCGCGTCGGTATAGGTCGATGATTTCTCGTGCCCGCGTAATTTCTTCCTGCGAAGGCGTGAAGGCACGGTTGATGACTGAAACTTGATCGGGATGAATGGCCCATTTACCGTCGAAACCCATCTGAGCGGCGGAACGCGCATCATGTTCGCACTGTTGCAAATCGCGAAATTGGAGCGTAACGCCATCTATCACGTCGATGCCAGCGGCCCGCGCCGCGGCCACCATATGAGCTTTTGGGTAGTGATAAAGCGAGAATTGTTCGCGCACCGGGTCGCGCGCGCCGATGTTCCCGGCATAGTCCACCACGCCAAAAATCACTCCTGCGAGGCGTGGCGTCGAAGCCGCAATTTGCTCAGCATGCAGAACGCCCTTCGCGCTCTCAATGAGAACTTCCAGCCGGATACGCCCAGGAGAAAGCCCGATGTTCTGCTCAATCTGCGTGAGCAGCCGGTCCGCGAAGAGCACGTCGGCTGCATCCTGCACCTTGGGGATTACCACGACATCAATGTTTCTGCCGGCAGGTTCCACAACATCGATTAAGTCATGATAGAAAAACTTGGTGTGAATTCCGTTGGCGCGGAAGGCGCGAATTTTGCCGCGAAAATCGAGAGTGGTAAAGGCTTCTATTAGCGTCTTACGCGCGGCGGTCTTCTGTGAAGGAGCGCATCCATCTTCCAGATCAAAGATTACTTCATCGGCTTCGCTGGCCGCGGCTTTTGCCATCATCTTAAGCGAACGCGCGGGACAGGCGAGTTCGCTGCGTCGAACTGTAATGGCCGCGCCGTCATTTGGCGGAACTGACATCGACTCTCTTTCGTTTTCGCCAGCCATGGCGACTACTGTGCTCCCAGGGATTTCATGAATTCATAATAGAAGTCCACGCCATCGTAAAAATCTTTCACGCCGATGCGTTCGTCCTTGCCGTGGGCACGCACATCGTCCACGTCTTCAAATACGCCGGGGACGCCGTAGGTGGGAATTCCGGCGATTCGGAGGTACTTGCCATCGCTGGCTCCGGTATCCATAACCGGAACAATGGGAAGACCGCCATACAATTTTTTGCTGAGCCCTTCCAGCTTGCTTACGATTGCTGGATTGATCGCGGACGCGGGTGCGGGAACGGCCTCACCCGACACTCTGACCACAATGCGATCATCGCCCAACACACGCTTCAGTGTGGCTTGAACATTCTGCAGCGAATCCTGGGGCAGCATGCGGCAATTCACGTTTGCGGTTGCGGTCTGCGGCAGCGCATTGTTAGCGTGTCCACCTTCAAGGCGGGTAGCCACGCAGGTGGTCCGCAGAAGCGCATTGAAAAACGCTGACTGGCTGAGGCGCTTTGCGGCTTCTTCCGCTTTGGTGTGATCGGAACCGGCGACTGCGCGGAAGTCAGCGCCCGTAGTTGGTGATTCCAGTGCGGCGGTGCGCTCAAAGTATCCGCGCGTGGTTTCATTCAGGCTTACGGGAAAATCGAACTCGGCCAGCCGCGCCAATCCTTGAGATAGATGATAGATGGCGTTGTCTTTTACCGGCCGGGAGCTATGCCCGCCATTGCTTTTTACTTCCAGGCGGAAGTCGACGTAATTCTTTTCGCTGGTTTGCATTCCCAGCAGCATGCGTTTGCCATGTTTGGTTTCGAAGTCGCCCGCATCGGTGTTGATGCAGTATTCCGCGTCAATCCAGTCGCCATGGTTTTTTGCGAGCCATTGTGCGCCGTTGGACTCACCGCCTTCTTCGTCTGCCGTAAGAGCGATGATGAGGTCACGCGCGGGAACCCAGCCTTCTTTCTTTAAGCGGATAAAATTGGTCACTAAAATGGTGTCGCCCTGTTTAATGTCTGAGGTGCCGCGGCCATAGAAAAAGCCATCCACTTCGTTGAACTTGAATGGATCCATGGACCAATCCTGCGGCAGGGCCTGTACCACGTCGAGGTGAGCGATGAACAGGATAGGCTTGCCCGCTCCGCGTCCGCGCAGGCGGACAACAAGATTCTTCTTGTTCGGCAGCGGGCCATCGACATGGATATCTTCCGGGGCCCAGCCTGCCGCCCGAAAACGTTCAGCCATAGCTTCCGCCGCAGTGGTTACGTTGCCGGCGGGCGTGTCAGTGGTGTTGATTTCAATGAGCTGCTTAAAAATATCACGAGCGGCCTGATGTTCCGGCGAAAGAGCAGTTTGAGATTGGACAAGAGCGGCGCTGGACAATAAAGCGATAGCACAAACTAGAGTAACGGGACGTTTAATCATTGTGCGTTGGATTATAAAGTCTGAGGCAAAGGAGCAGCACGGAATCCGTGCAATATCCTTATAATTAAAGGTATGGCAAGAGGGTGGGAAAGCAAGTCGGTTGAATCACAAGTGGAAAATGCTCAAGATGAAGCGCGTAAAGGCCAGAATCCGCCGCTTACTGACGGCGAGAAGAAAGCCCGGCACGAGCGCGATAGCCTGAAACTTTCCCGCGCTTATATCGTGCATCAGATTGAAGCTTCCACCAATGAGCGTTACACCAAGTCCTTGCAGCAGGCGTTGAGCGAAATCGACGAGAAGCTGGCCAAACTGGTGAACGGGCAGTAAAGAACGCCAAAGCCGGACTTCGGCGGAGGCCAAACCAGAAGTGTCCCGATAGCCGCGCCAGTGAAATCAAATAGCCGCTCTGCGTCCCGTGATTAACTCAATCAGCAATACCACCACGGCGATCACCAGAATCAAGTGAATCAAGCTTCCGGCAATGTGGAATCCCCAACCTAACACCCATAGAAGCAGCAGAATTGCAAAAATCGTCCAAAGCATTCTTGTCTCCTCGCCGGCGCGACTCCGGCGTTCTCTTGTTGGATGCCTCAGTGCTAAAGGCGAGTTGACACGCCGGTCTGAACTGCGAGCGCATGAGCCGAATGGCAGCAGCTTTGCTGAATGAATATCGAAGCAGCAACTCCGCTTGCACGCGGACAAAGAACATCAGCAACTCTGCTCGCGCGAAGTCCATACCAGCAGCAGCTCTGCTTCCTCGCAAAGTACGCCGGTTTGCGCACTGTTCCCTCAGAGGGAGCAACGAGAAGTCTCTCCATCAACTCTAACCAAAGAGTTGCTTTTGGCAGAGCTGCGGCATCCCTGGCCGCGCAGATAGGCAGAATTTCGCGCGCAATGAAAATTTTTCAGAGATGGATCGGCACTTCAATTCTGGTGGCGGCGGTAGCAGGACTGGCTTCGCTCTCGCCCAAGCTGCACTCGCAGCAGGTGCAAGCTGAGACCACGGGGATTTCCTATGAAGGGCAGCGGGTGTCGTCAGTGCAGCTGGCCGGCCAGCCAGATGGTGCGCCACGCAGCCTCCGGGCTTTGGTTGCGCAGCCTGAGAATGCGCCATACTCACAGGCCAAGGTAGATGAAACTGTCGCAGCGCTAAAAAAATCTGGGAACGTCAAAGATGTGGGCGTTGAGGTAACTCCAACCGCCGAGGGAGTGACCGTGCTCTTTATTTTGAAGCCGGCTTACTATTTTGGCGTTTATACCTTCCCCAAAGCTGAGAAGGTTTTTTCTTATACCCGTCTGCTGCAAGTTGCCGGCTATTCCAAGCAGGAGCCCTTTGCCCAGGAGAAGGTGGAAGAAGCGGAATCAAACCTGCTCGAATTTTTTCATCGCACAGGTTTCTTCATGGCCACTGTGGAACCCAAGCCGCAAATCGACGAAAAAAATCGCGTGGTGAACGTTGAATATGACATCAGGCTGAAACGGCGGGCAAAATTTGGAAACGTGATACTGGCTGGAGCTCCAGAGCAACAAACCAGGAAAATGAGTGCGAGCCTTCGCTCTATTAAGGCGAGGATTAAAGGCGCTTACATCAAGCCGGGCAAAACCTATTCACTAAAAAAATTGACTGCGGCAACCGCATTTTTGCAACAACAGTTGGGAAGCCAGCACTTTCTTGCCGGGAGGGTCAAGCTGGTCTCAACGCTTTATAACCCTACAACCAACCGGACTGACATCAAATACGACATAACCGACGGACCCAGAATCGACATCAAGCTTGCCGGAGCGCACGTGTGGGGACGCACCCAGAAAAAGCTTATCCCCATGTACCAGGAAAACTCCGTTGATCCGGACCTGGTGAATGAAGGCGCGCAGGACCTCACATCATATTTCCAGGCGAAGGGCTTTTTTGACGCGAAAGTCCAGAGCAAAATTCAAAAAGACCCATCCGGCGGCGTGACCGTGCTGTATCAGATCGAAAAGGGTCCGCGAGGCAAGGTTGAAGCGATTGAGTTTCACGGCAACGATCATTTTTCTGACAAAGACCTGAAGTCACACGTGCTGGTTACCAAGCGCACCGCATGGAACCCGTTTTCACACGGGAAATACAGTGAGCAACTGGTGCGCAAGAGCGTGAAGAACATTGAAGGCCTGTATCGCGGCGCGGGCTATAGCCAGGTGAAAGTCACGCCGAAAGTAGTGGACAAGGAGGACAACGAGCTGCAACTTGCATTCCAGGTAGAAGAAGGTGTGCGAGACGTGGTGGAATCCCTGCAAATTGAGGGCAACAAGGCCCTCTCACGACAAGAGCTTTCGCCAAAGGGGATGAGCCTTGAGCCGGGAAAGCCTTATTCCACCGAACTGCTTACCAAGGACCGCAACCAGATCATGGCCACCTACCTGGACAAGGGCTTTCTGAACGTAATTTTTAGATCAAAAGTGGACCATACGAAGGACGATCCGCACCATGTACATGTCATTTATGAAATAGAAGAAGGGCCACAAGTCCATACAGCGAGTGTTGACCCGGTAGGTGCGAACCATACGCATCCGCCAATTATTGCGCGCAATGTGAACATCAAAGTGGGTAAGCCGCTGAGCGAAACGGCCCTGCTGCTCGGTGAAAGCCAGCTCTATACTCTGGGGGCATTTGACTGGGCAAGCGTAGATACACGCGCGCCAATCAGCGACGATCCCAATGCCGCGGTATTGGTAAAGCTGCATGAGTCCAAGCGCAACAGTATTGCCTACGGGTTCGGATTTCAGGTAGTCAATCGCGGAGGCAGCATACCCAGCGGAACCGTAGCGCTACCGGGACTGCCGCCCATCGGGGTGCCACAGTCATTTACCACGAGCCAGCAGACGTTCTGGGGGCCGGAAGGGTCGATTGAATACACGCGCAGAAATTTCCGGGGACGCGCAGAAACCATAAAACTCACAGCATTTGGCGGAAGGCTGGACCAACGCGGAGCGGCAAGCTGGGCCAACCCGACGATCTGGAACACCGGGTGGAGCTCCACGATAACGCTTTCCGCCGAGCGCACCAGTGAGAACCCGATTTATACCGCACGGCTGGGCGGCGCAGGCATCCAGTTTGAGCGTTTTCTTGACAAGAACAAGCAGAAGTCCGTGATCTTTCGCTATGATTTCAGCCGCACAACTCTCTCAAACATCACCATCCCCGACCTGGTGTCGCCGCAAGATGAAAACGTGCGTCTCTCTGGAGTTTCCGCTTCCTTCACCCGCGATTCACGTGACAACCCTCTGGATGCTCATAAGGGAATCTATGAGAGCTTCCAGCTGGGTGTAAACCCGGCGTTTCTTGGGTCGAACACGAGCTTCGGGCGTTTTCTGGGTCAGACGGCTTACTACAAATCTTTGAATAGCGATTCGTCACTGGTTTGGGCGAATAGCGTGAGGCTGGGAATGGAGCATGCATTTGGAGGCGCTCACATTCCAATCAGCGAACTGTTTTTTACAGGCGGCGGCAGCACGCTACGCGGCTTCAGCTTGAACGGGGCCGGCCCGCAACGCCAGGTTTCGGTCTGCCCGACAAGCGATCCCGGTTGCGGCGTAAAAATCACAGTGCCCGTTGGCGGCGAGCAGCTTTTGATCGTGAACTCCGAACTCCGCTTCCCGCTGGGTATCTCCGCACCCTTTGTGGGCGGAAATTTGGGAGGGGCTGCGTTCTACGATGCCGGGAACGTTTATACCAGTGTGAGTTTGAAGAATGTGTTTACCGATGTCTCACACACAGCTGGTTTCGGGCTGCGTTACAAGACACCGATAGGGCCGGTCCGCATTGATATTGGACACCTACTCAATCCGCCGCCGGGAGTGAAGTCATACCAGGTGTTCATAACGCTTGGGCAGGCATTTTGAAGGCGAGCTTTTAGAAGGATGAAAACGTGAAGAAGTGGAAAAAAATTGTTCTCTGGGCTGTGGCGGCGATTCTTGTGCTGCTTGTGGGCGGCGTCGTGACGCTGGTGCTATTGCTCGACCACAATGAAGGTTTTCGCCACAGCATCCTGGCCAAAGTGGAGAAGAGTGTTCGGGAATCCACTGGGGCGCGGCTAGAAGTGCGAGACTTCAACCTCCGGCTCTCCAATTTGAGCCTGGATCTCTATAACGTTGTGGTACACGGGACTGAGCCCGATCCTAACCAGCCACTAATGGCAGTGGACCATCTGCAAGTGGGACTAACGATTGATTCTCTGCTGCACCGCAAATGGCACGTGCGCGACATCATTGTGGATCAACCCGTGGTGCGCATGGCCGTGAACAAAGCGGGTGAGAATAATCTGCCCAAACCGGAAAAGAAGAGCACCAGCAGCAACACGAATATTTTTGATCTCGCAATCCGGGAGCTGCGCCTGAATAATGGCGAAATTTATTACAACGACCAGAAAACGCCGCTGGAAGCCGACCTACATAACTTTGCGGTCAGCGCGAATTACGATCCGGCGCAGAAGAAATATTCCGGCGATCTTGGCTACAACGCGGGAAAGATCGTGTACGGAAAATATGCTCCGGTAGAGCACAACTTACAGGCAAAATTCGGAGTGACGCAGCAGCAGTTTACATTGGACAAGCTCAATCTGGTTGCGGGCGAGTCGCGAGTTGATTTGAATGCAACGGTGAATGATTACAGTTCGCCGAACATGCAAGCCACAGGCGGGTATGAAGCCACGCTTGTCACAAGCGATTTCAAACGAATTTTGAAAGATCCCACGCTTCCTGGTGGCACAGTGAAGTTGACCGGGCAATTGAAATATCAGGCCGATCCGAACCGGCCGATGCTGGACACGGTTTCTGTCAATGGAAACGTGAGCAGCCCGGGGCTCAGCGTGCACACGCCGAGTTTGCAGACCGAGGTCCGCGATCTCTACGCGCGCTACCAGCTCTCCGGCGGCAATGCTGAAGTGAATGACATCCGTGCTCGCCTGATGGGCGGCACGTTGAGCGGCAAGCTAACGATCAAAGATGTGGCGGGAGCATCGATCACGCAATTAGAGGCTTCTCTAAAAGGGCTGTCGCTGGATGAAGCCCAAACGGCGACGCACAATACATCAATGCGGCAAGCGCACTTGAGCGGACGGGTTGACGCGGATGCGAACGCGCACTGGGCCAAGACACTGGACAACGTAGTGGCGCATACTGATGCCAAGATCAATGCCAGCCTGGGACAAGGGCAGGCGACGCCGCTGAATTCCGTGATCCACGCGGATTATGCCGAGGCGCACAAAGAGCTTGCGCTCACCAACAGTTATGTTCGAACGCCGCAAACCAGCATTAACCTAAATGGAAAGATCAGTGACCGGTCGCGACTGCAGGTTGCTGTGCGGTCGAATGATCTGCATGAGCTTGAGACGATGTCAGCGGCGTTGCAGAAGCCAGCACCCGGACAGCCTGCACCGCAGCCGCTGGGACTTTATGGCACAGCGAACGTAAATGCGACTGTTAGCGGGTCGCTGAAGGCGCCACAGATCAATGGCCAGATGGATGCCCGCAACTTCCGGGTAAAAGGCAGTTCATGGAAGATCCTGCATACGGCTTTTGCCGCGAATCCGTCACAGATGACGCTGAGCAATGGCGACCTGGAAGCCGTGCCACAAGGCAGAATTAATTTCAGCGCGCAAACCAAGCTGAAGAATTGGGCTTACACTTCGTCGAGTCCGATCACGGCGAATATCTCCGGCTCAAAGATTTCAATTGGTGACCTGGAGCGGCTGGCGAACAAGACGTATCCCGTGAGCGGCACGCTGGCGCTCAACGTTTCTGTCCATGGATCGCAGCTCAACCCTGTGGGGCAGGGAACGCTCACCGTTACGAAGGCAAAAATTTCAACTGAGCCTATCCAAAACCTGAACGTGAAGTTTCAAGGTGACGGAAACACCGTGAAAGCGAACCTGACGGTGCAAATGCCGGCGGGAACAACGCAGGCTGACGTGACTTATCTTCCCAAGACCGAGGGCTATGATGCTCACGTGCAGTCGCAAAACTTCCGGCTGGAGAAATTACAGACTGTGATCGCACGCAATATGAAGATTGCGGGCGGCGTGAACCTGAACGTAAGCGGGAAGGGAACGGTAAAAGATCCCCAATTGCAGGCGACCATCGATGTACCGCAATTGCAGGTACAAAAGCAGACTGTGGAGGGCCTGAAGTTCCAAACCACGGTGCAGAACCATGTGGCCTCGATTGCGCTCGATTCAAATGTGGCCAAGGTTTTTCTCAAAGCGCGTGGCACGGTAGGAATTGAAACGCCATACATGGCGGACATCCGTCTGGATAGCGGAAAAATTAATTTTCAGCCGTTGGTTGCGATGTATGCGCCGGCGCAAGCGGCTGATCTTTCCGGCCAGACGGAACTGCATGCAACGGTACGCGGACCTCTGGCGGACAAGAACCGGGTGGAAGCACACCTGGAAATTCCAAACCTTGATGTGCATTACAAACAATTCCAACTGGCGGCGGCAAAACCCATCATTGCCGACTACAAAAGTGGCACGGCTACTTTGCAACCTACGTCGATCCGCGGCACAGGCACTTCTATTGATGCGGAAGCGGTTGTGCCGGTGACCTCTCTGAAGGCCGCATCATTTGTGGTGAAAGGCAACGTTGAACTGGGAATCGCACAAATGTTTGTGCCGGATATGACGAGCTCAGGGCAACTGCAATTTGATATCGATTCAAAGCGTTATGGCCCGGGCGCGAATCTGAATGGCCACATCAAGATCGTGAATGCGAACCTGCACACGGCCGATTCTCCAGTGGGCCTGGACAATGCGAATGGCGTCATCAACGTGACTCAGTCACGACTTGAGGTCAGCAGCTTTGAAGGGCACATGGGTGGAGGAACGATCAATGCCACGGGCGCAGTGGCATACCGTCCGGCGATTCAGTTCCAGCTGGGGCTTACGGCCACTCACATCCGGGTGCGCTATCCGGAAGGCGTTCGCGCCATCATTGGGTCTAATCTCGCGCTTACGGGAAATCCGCAGGCTTCACAGCTTACCGGCCAGGTAAGGATCGAGCGCGTTTCATTTACGCCCGACTTCGACCTGAGCACGTTTACTTCGCAGTTTAGCGGAGCCTCCAGCGACAGCGGGACGCCAGGATCGTTTACGCAGGGAATGAAACTGAATATCGCTGTGCAATCCACCAGCCAAATGAATCTGGTGAGCAGCCAGGTAAGCGTGAAGGGCGACGCCAACTTGCGCGTGGTGGGCACGGCGGCGGACCCGGTGATCCTGGGACGTACGAACCTTACCGGCGGCGAATTCTTTCTGGCCGGCAATCGTTATGAAGTGGACCACGGAACAATCGACTTCCTCAACCCTGTGCGCACGGAACCAGTGCTCAACATCCAGGTAAGAGCCAAGATTAACGAATACAACATCACGCTGGGCTTAACCGGACCAGTGGAACGCCTGCAAACCACGTACACTTCCGATCCGGCGCTGCCGCCGGTGGACATCATCAACCTGATTGCCACCGGAAAAACAGTTGAGTCAGCCGCGGCCAACCCGAGCCCCAGCCCAACAAGCGCAATGGGCGCGCAATCTTTGCTGGCGTCGGGCATCAGCAGCCAGGTAAGCGGCAAGATTGCCAAGCTGGCCGGCGTGTCACAGTTGCAAATCGACCCTGGACTGGGGAACGACAACGGCCAGAACTCCGGCCCGCGCATCGCCATTCAGCAACGCGTAACCAGCAATCTTCTGGTCACGTTCGCCACGGACGTTACATCGACACAGCGGCAGGCCATCCAGATTGAATACAAGTTCAATCCAAAATGGTCAGTGAGCAGCACGCGCAATCAGAACGGCGGGTTCGGCGTGGATGCAAGATATCACAAGGATTTTTAGCCTGTAATTGGATCCCGCACAATTGATTTTATGGAGTCTCTAGCAGCTCTTGTTTGGCAAGACCTGCTTTCGCATCCTGATGCTTTCCAATATAAGAATTTTGCCATGACATTTGTCATCCGCGAATAATGACATCCTTCACTTCTCTATTCCTGCTATTTATTCAATACTGAATTCGCCGTCCGTGATTGCCTTACGGTACGGTGGTAACTTGCTGATAAGATGCAAGAAACGCAAAATGTTGATTACATTACCCTCAACGATAAAAATCTATGAGCCCAGTTGTGCCTATCCACGCAACCTACGATTATCGGCTGGTGACTCTCTCCGTTATCATCGCGATATTCGCATCTTATGCAGCACTGGAGTTGGCGGGACGAGTGACTGCCGCCCGGAACTATGCTCGAGTGGCCTGGCTCCTGGGCGGCGCATGTGCCATGGGAACCGGCATTTGGTCCATGCATTACACCGGAATGCTTGCATATCGTTTGCCCATTCCCGTCTACTATCACATCCCAACCGTAGCTCTGTCCCTGCTCGCCGCCATCTTCGCATCCTTTATCGCGCTATTTGTAGTTAGCCGGCAGCAACTTACCACTTTTAGAGTCGTGATTGGAAGTTTGCTGATGGGCGCGGGAATCGCAGCGATGCATTACACCGGCATGGCAGCAATGCGGCTTTCCGCGATGCACCATTATCATCACGGCTTATGGACTTTGTCCGGAGTGCTAGCCGTGGTGGTTTCCCTTGCAGCATTGTGGCTTACCTTCCATTTTCGGGAAGAAAAATCGGAGCGGTTGCTGAAGATTATTAGTTCGGTGATCATGGGGCTGGCGATCCCAGTCATGCACTACACTGGCATGGCCGCCGTGACATTCATAGCTATGAACACGGCCCCGGACTTATCCTATGCGTTGGATATTTCTGTTCTTGGGAACTCCGCCGTGATCCTCGCAACCCTGGTCATCCTGGGCACAGTGTTTTTGACGTCGCTCGTGGACCGCAGATTCTCCGCGCAAGCGCGTGAACTGGCCATGAGTGAGCACCGCTACGAACTGCTGTTTGAAAGTAATCCGCAGCCCACCTTTGTTTTTGAATTGGACACGCTAGCTTTTCTGGCGGTCAATGAAGCGGCAGTCAATGTTTATGGTTTCCAGACCGATGAATTTCTGAATCTGAAACTGCCAGCACTGGATGCGGCCCAAGAAGTGAGTGAAGTGCTTGCCAGGGCGCACACTGGAACACCGTACAAGGCTCAACATCGCCGCAAGGACGGCACACTCTTTGATGTCGAGCTATCTCTGAGGAAGATCAACTGGGCTGGCAGGCCCGCAGCGTTATTGTTAGCTGCAGATATCACCGAGAGAACACGAACGGAACAACTGGAGCTGGAACGGCGTAATTTTCTGGAGACCATTACGCAGAACCAGCCTTTGAGCGAAAGCCTTAACCATCTAATTCGTCTTCTGGAGAATCAGCTTCCGGGCGCGCTTTGTTCGATTCTGCTGGCCAAGCCGGGACGATTCTGCCAGATAGCCGCCAGCAGTTTTAGCAGGGAACAAGTGAACGCATGGGAAGGTCTCAGATTGGAAGACATTTCCTATTCGTTAGGTTCCAGCAGCAAAGAACGGGAAATAGTTTTCATTCAGGACGTTGCCAGCAGCGCACCCGATACGGTTCTGAGGGAGTGGGCGCGGATATTAAATCTCAAGTCATGCTGGTCCGCTCCGGTGATCGACCCTGCCGGCGTGCTTGTTACCCTCATATTGGTCTTTTTTCGCGAGCATCAGCAGCCGCATCTCCAAGATCGAAGCCGGCTCGAAATGGCTCGAGATATGGCATCCATTGCGATTAAACATAGTCAATTGACTGACCGCCTTTCGTACCAGGCCCAGCACGATGCTCTCACCGGACTGCCCAATCGCTTCTTGCTGGAAGACCGGCTGCAACAAGCTATTGCCTATACGAACCGGCATGAATCACAACTCGCAGTCTTAATCATTGACCTGGATGGCTTCAAATACATAAACGATACGGTTGGGCACCAATGTGGCGATCAGGTTCTCATTGAAGTTTCACGACGCCTGCGGTCGATTACGCGCAGAACAGATACGCTGGCCCGCATTGGCGGTGATGAGTTTTGCCTTGTACTCAGCGATTTGCACAAGTCAAGCGACTCTTTTCAGGTGGCTAACACCTGTCTGGACATTCTGCGCAAGCCGTTAATGATTGCCGAGCATGAGTACTCCATCAGCGCCAGCATTGGCATCAGCTGTTACCCGGAGCATGGAACCGAACCTGAACTACTGCAGCAAAATGCGGACACTGCCATGTATCATGCCAAATTCAGCGGCAAGAATGGCTTTCAGGTGTTCACTCAGGAAATCAATGCGCATCTTAGCGAGCGCCTGGAACTGATGGGCGATCTGCGCCATGCACTGGAAAATAGCGAACTTCATCTGGAGTATCAGCCACAATTCATCGCAGATGGCCAGCTTGTTGGTTTTGAGGCATTGCTTCGCTGGAACCATCCCAAGCGAGGCATGATCTTCCCGGACAAGTTCATTCCGATTGCTGAAGAAACCGGCCTTATCGTCCCTTTGGGCAATTGGGTGCTCAACGAGGCATGTCGCCAACTCGCTGTGTGGCATAGAAGCGGTTACCCGCACCTGCGCGTCGCGGTGAATGTCTCTACATTACAGTTTGAGCGCCAAGACTGGATGGATACCATCTCTGAGGCTTTGAAGAGAAGTGGCGTGCCCCCTTCATGTCTTGAGCTTGAACTTACCGAAAGCGTAGTCATGAAGAACTGCGAGCGGGCGGCATCCCGGCTGACCGAACTGCGCGCTCTGGGAGTAAGCTCAGCCATTGACGACTTTGGAACTGGCTATTCTTCGCTTAAGTATCTGCAAAACCTGCCGATTGACACGCTCAAAATAGATCAATCCTTCATCCGCAACCTTGATCCCTCATCCGATGTCCAGTCCGGCAACGGTGCGATTGTGCAAGCCATTGTTACTCTGGCGCAGCAACTGGGCTTGCGAGTGGTAGCCGAGGGAGTGGAAACCGATGAAGAGCTGGAAGTATTGCGCCGGCTCGGATGCGATTTCGTCCAAGGCTACTTGTTTTCTCGTCCCATGCCTGTGAAGCAATGCGACGAGTTCCTGCGCTCGAGTTCTTCATGGCCCAAGAACCGCGTACCTCTACTTTCCACCATGCGAGTTGGCAGCAAGACCTAACAGTGCAAGTTGCTTTATTGTAAGAATTCGGATTCAAAGCAACTCTGTGCAAATGATTGCGTTTGGAATCGCCCCGCATGTGGCGATGCACTCTCATACTCAAACCGAGCCCCGAATCAGGGTGCCTTGAAGCCGTTGACACCGGAACGGCTGCCAAAGTTTGTGTGAATTGGTACCTCTGTTCGGCGCTGGGTAGCAATCAGCAAAAGAGCCTCAAGTGGATAGCGCCGTTGCTTCCGCATCGGCCCGCATGAGACCATGCATGCTCATGCACAAAACCGAGTCGCGCGACTTTTTATCGAGAAACCTGGTCCTGCAAACTGACAGCTACAAGTTCACGCACTGGAAGCAATATCCGCCGGGGACGGAGTATGTTTACAGCTACCTGGAGTCGCGCGGCGGAATGTTTGCTCAGACGGTTTTCTTTGGCCTGCAATATTACCTGCTGAAATATCTTTGCGGCTCCGTGGTGAACGAAGAAGACGTGATGGAGGCGCGGGAGTTTGTTGACAAGCACATTGGGCCGGGAATGTTCAACGTTGAAGGCTGGATGCATATTGTCCGCAATCTGGGCGGCAGATTGCCGGTGATGATTAAGGCAGTGCCGGAAGGCAGCTCAGTGAGCGTGCAGAACGTGCTGATGACGATTGAGAACACTGATCCTGCCTGCTACTGGCTGACGAATTATCTGGAGACGCTGCTGCTGAAAGTGTGGTATCCGATAACGGTGGCGACGCTTTCACAAGGCATACGCAGAGTGATACTGGGAGCGCTGCAGCGCTCAGGCGACCCGGCGCTGATCGATTTCAAGCTGCACGATTTTGGCTATCGCGGCGTTTCCAGCGAAGAGACGGCCGGCATTGGAGCGGCGGCGCACCTGATCAACTTTAAAGGCACGGACACGGTGGCGGGCATCCGGGTGTTGCAGGAGTTTTATCAATCGAAGGAGATGGAAGGCTTCAGCATTCCGGCGGCCGAGCATTCCACCATCACGGCGTGGGGCCGTGAGAATGAAGACAAAGCTTATGAAAATATGCTCACACAATTTCCGCAGGGGCTGGTAGCCGTGGTGAGCGACTCCTATAACGTGTATGAAGCGTGCGAAAAACTCTGGGGCACGCTGCTGCGCGAAAAAGTGGAGGGGCGGCAGGGAACACTGGTGGTGAGGCCGGATTCAGGCAAGCCCCGCGAAGTGGTGCTGAAGGTGCTGGATATTCTGGGCGCAAAATTTGGTTATGAGACGAATGCGAAGGGCTATCGCGTATTGAATCCGAAGATTCGGGTGATCCAGGGTGATGGAGTGAATTACTGGACTATCCAAGACGCGCTTACGGCGATGAACCGCGCCGGGTGGTCAGCGGACAACATTACCTTTGGCATGGGCGGCGCGCTGCTGCAACAGCTGAATCGCGACACGCAGCAGTTTGCTTTTAAAAGTTCCAATGTGACGGTGAATGGCGAAGAGCGCGACGTGTTTAAAGATCCGGTGGAAGGCCACGACAAAGCTTCAAAGCGCGGGCGGCTGGCGCTGCACTTCAAGGACGGCAAATGGAGTACGGTGCGGCAGCGCCGGGGCGTTGACGATCCGGAAGACAGGTTGAAGCCGGTTTTTCGTGATGGAGAATTGCTGGTGAACCAGAGCGTCCCGGAAGTGCGGAGAAGGGCGAGGCTGGATGAGAATGGAGCAGGGAAGAGTGGCGGCTAGGTTCCGGTGGAAGATGCAGGATTGCCGGCAGCGGTTTCAGCTTCAAGAGATTTGAAGAACCGTGCAGCAAGCATGTTGGCCGTGGCCTGGATCATGCGCTGGCCCACGCTGGCGATGAGGCCGCCGACGTTGACTTCGCCGGTGTACTGAATTTCCGTGGCGCCTTCCGCGTCTTTTAGATTGAGTTCGCCCGAGCCTTTTACGAATCCCGGCTGGCCCTTGCCTTCTACGACAAGCTTATAGTGTTCCGGGGCGACGATCTCCTGAAGTGAAACCGTCGCGGTGAAGACGCCTTTTACCGGCCCGACTCCGGCAGTAAGCTTGGCTTTATATTGATTGTCGCCGGTCTTTTCCATTTGCTCACAGCCGGGAATACACTTCTGCAGGATGGCGGGATCAACCAGCGCGGCAAAGATGCGGTCGCGGGGGGCATCGATTTTATGGGTGCCTTCAATCTTCATCAGGAGCTTCCAACACAGAGGAAAGGAGGAAACGGAGGACTATGAATACTTTATTGCGGATGTGATGAACTGGCCACCATTGATTCTTGATGTCCATAGGTTCAAGAATGCATGTTGGCCGAACTTTTAATTCCTCTGTTGCCTCTGTTACTCTGTGTTTCAGGATTTTTAATTCTATTTGACTCGTGAGGCCGCTGTCTCAATCGCGCGCCGTGTATAGACCGCTGCCAGTTGCTTGCGATATTCGGCTGAGGCGTAGAGATCGGAGTTGACGTCAACTCCGTCAGCGGCGTGAGTGCAAGCGGCGCTGAGAGTCTTTGCATCCAGGGCATTGCCTTTCAATGCGCTTTCAACCTTGGACGCACGATATGCTTTGGGCGAGACGCCGGTGATTCCAATTCCGGCAGACTGACACTTCCCGCCATCGATGGAGAGATTGACGGCAACGCCGACCACAGCAAATCCAGACGCAGGATGGCGAACTTTTACATACGCCTGCGCGGGCTTGCCGTTGGCGGCAGGAATGCGAATCTCGCGCAAAATTTCTCCGGGCTGCAGGGAAGTGGTCAGCATTTCAACAAAGAAATCAGTGGCTTTGATCATGCGGTCGCCCTTGGCGCTGGTGGCGACGATTTCCGCGTCGAGCGCGAGGATGGCTGCGGGCCAGTCAGCGGCAGGATCGGAGTGCGCAAGGCTTCCGCCGATGGTGCCTTTGTTGCGTACCTGCATGTCGCCAAGATGGCTGGCGGTTTCGGGCAGCAACGGGCAGGAGCGGTGCAGTACGTCAGAAGTTTCAAGCTGGAAGTGCGTGGTCATGGCGCCGATGCGAATTTGCCCGCCTGCTTCCTTAATATAAGAGAGATCGCGGATGCGGCCGAGATCGATGAGCACCTTGGGCTGCATCAGGCGCAACTTCATGGCGGGAAGCAGGGAGTGTCCGCCGGCCAGAATCTTGGCGTCATCTTTATGCTGGGCCAGAAGCGAGAGGGCTTCCTCCAGGGATTTGGCGGCGATGTAATCAAAACTTGCTGGGATCATGAGTCTCCTTCTTTGCACAGGCAATTGCCTGTGACCCTGCGCTTATGCGGCGCCTGCTGAAGTCTTTTTGGGACCTGACTTGATGAGCTGCCAGACTACTTCCGGCTTGATGGGCATATCGATGTGGCGAACGCCGTATGGAGCCAGTGCGTCAACGATTGCGGCAACTATTGCCGGCGTAGCTCCGATTGTCCCAGCTTCTCCCACACCTTTTGCCCCCAGCGGATTCACCGGTGACGGCGTTTCAGTGCTCTCAAGCTCAAGGTGCGGAATCATTATCGCTTTGGGCACCGCGTAGTCCATCAGCGTTCCGGTGACGAGCTGGCCGGTTTCGTCGTACACAACTTCTTCAAACATGGCCTGGCCTATCGACTGCACGATTCCCCCATGGACCTGCCCCGCCACCAGCATGGGATTAATCTGCTTGCCGCAATCGTCCACGGCGATGTAACGCTGGAAATGAATCTCGCCGGTTTCCGGATCAATATCCACCACCGCGATGTGCGTGCCGAATGGAAACGTAAAGTTTTTCGGCTCATAAAACGCTGTGGCGGAAAGTCCGGGCTCTATGTCTGCAGGCAGATTTTTAGCGACGTGCGCTTCCAGCGCGATATCCTGCATGGTCAAAGTTTTTCCGCTAGTATTGGGCTCCGGCAACGCGCCCGCGGGCGCTTGTCCCATAGGTACGATTGGTTCAGGAGCTTTGCCGCCGCCTTTTCCATCGGCACAGAATTTCCCATCCACAAATGACGCTTTCTCGCACTGCAAAATGTGCGCGGCAATCTTGCCGGCTTTATCTTTGAGCTTCTGGATCGCCATATACACCGCGACTCCACCCACGGCAAGCCCACGGCTGCCAAACGTACCAATGCCATACTGCACGATGGCTGTATCCCCGTGGATCACAGTCACGTCATTCACGCCCACGCCCAGTTCGTCCGCCGCGATTTGCGCAAATGAAGTCTCCTCGCCTTGCCCATGCGGAGAAGCTCCTGTCAGCACCGTAACTTTTCCTGTGGGCTCCACGCGGACAGTCGCGCTTTCCCAGCCGCCCGCCGGCATTGCAGAAGATGGCCCCAGCGCGCAAATCTCCACATAGGTCGATACGCCAATTCCCATAATGCGGCCATCTTTGCGCGCGGTTTTCTGCTCGTCTCGAAGCTTGGTGTAATCAGCCATCTTCAGCGCTTTATCCAGCGCGCCTTGATAGTTGCCGCTGTCATAAAAAAGCCCGGTAGCGGTCTTGAAAGGGAACTCATTCGGCTGCGGAAAATTCTTCCGCCGCACCTCAACCGGATCCATACGAAGCTCCAGCGCCACCAGGTCCAGCGCGCGCTCCACAACATAAGTCGCTTCCGGCCGTCCCGCGCCGCGATACGCATCCGTGGACATCTTGTTGGTAAACACGCCAGTCACGTTGATCTGGATCGCTGGAATTTTGTAGCAGCCAGAAAGCATCAGCCCAGTCAGCGTTGGAATCGCCGGCGTCAGCAGTTGGAAGTACGATCCCATATCGGCAAACACGTTGTAGCGCAGCCCGGTCAACGTGCCGTCATTCTTGAAGCCAATTTCA
>DASXJO010000148.1:0-3051 GCA_036497385.1 Candidatus Angelobacter sp.
ACTTGGCACCAGCATCAGGTCAGAGATGGAGAGTTTTTCATAAACGCGGTCCACTTTGCCCAGAAATTCCACGCGGTTCCGCAGGCCTTTCTGGTTCACCAGCCACTCCGCGCGTGAGCGCTCCGGCCCATCGCCCATCAGTAAAAGTCGCGACGGAACTTTCTTCTGCACGCGATCAAAAATTTCAATCACGTCGCAAATCCGCTTGACTGGACGAAAGTTCGACACATGGACCAGAATGCGTTCGTCTTTCCCGGCAAATTCAGCCCGATTTTCAGCCGCTTTCGGATCGCGCATGTACGTATCGCAGTTCACGAAGTTGTAAATCACTTCAATGGGATTCTTGATCTCGAATTCCTGCACTGTACGCTGCTTCAGGTAATTTGAGATGGCCGTCACACCATCGCTCTGCTCAATCGAATACCGCGTCACCGGCAGATAAGAGCGGTCCGCGCCCACAATGGTGATATCGGTCCCGTGCAGCGTCGTAACAAAGGGCAGCTTGCGGGACTTGCCATTGGGCTGTGCCGCCAACATCTGCCGCGCCAGCAATGCGCTCACCGAGTGCGGGATGGCATAGTGCACGTGCAGAATGTCCAGATTATAGATTTCAGCCACTTCCGCCATACGCGTAGCTAGAGCCAAGTCATATGGCGGATATTCAAAAAGCGGGTATTGCGACACTGTAACTTCATGGAAGAAGATGCGTGGCTGCTTGGTATTCAGGCGGATGGGCTGCTGGTAAGCGATGAAATGCACTTCATGGCCGCGCTGCGCCAGTTCAATCCCGAGTTCCGTGCCCACAACTCCGCTGCCGCCGTAAGTTGGGTAACAAGTGATCCCAATTTTCATTGATTTATGTCGCTCCGCCATCGCTACTGCTCAGGAGTTGATTCAAATGGAGATAATAGGATTCACAATGTTCACTGAACAGCGCAGCATAGTAGGTGCTCCCTGATACTGCGGGGGGTACCGCCGTTCAGGATGTTTACGCAGATTGCCTGCTAAGAAATTCCATAATGGCCTTCAGCGAAGCTTCGGGCTGATCCGTAACAAAGATGTGGCTTGCGTGGGGCAGCTTCACCAGTTGCGATCCATTAATCCGCGCGGCAATCACTTCGGCGTTGCCCACCGGAACAAGTTGGTCCGTCTCGCCATGGATAACCAGCGTTGGCGCCACAATTTTCTGTAATCGGCTGTACGCTTCCCATTCAAAGATTGCCTGCAACTGCGCCTTGTAAGCTTCTGGTTTGGGAAACCATTGACGGCGGATTGCCAGATCTTCTTCAATCCTCTCCAGCGGCGTGGACGAATCATAAACATATGGCCGCATGGCGCGAGCATGTTCTTCTGGCCCCAAACCGATCCCCATCAGAATCTCGGTGACGCGCTTCTCTGCCCGGAAAGCATTCGGACCGCCGGGCGCGGTGCATCCCAGAATCAACGAGCGCACGCGCGCGGGATATTGCAGCGCAAACTCCTGCGCAATCATGCCGCCCATAGACAAGCCAAACACATGCGCGCGCTCAACTCCGGCTGCATCCAGCGCAGCCGCCGCATCGGAAGCCATCATGGCAATGGAGTATGGTCCCGCAGGCGCGTCACTCTGGCCGCTGCCGCGATTATCCAGCGCGACCGTGCGGTACCGTTCCTTCAGCGCCGGACGCGTGCGATGCCACAGATACGAAGGGTAACCCAGCCCCATGATGAGCAAAATGGGATCGCCGCTTCCCTGTTCGTCCCAGTAAATCCGCGCGCCCTGATTTTGAAGAAACGCCATTCGCTCTCCTGCTTACACCAGATCAAAGGTCAGCTCGCCCAGCTTTTCCAGGCTGCATGCGATTTTGTCTCCCGGCTTCAACCAGACCTGCTGGTCTTTTGGCTTGCCTTGGATCACGCCTTCTGGCGTTCCGGTAAAGATAATGTCACCCTGACGCAGCGTGATGTAGCGCGAAATGTAACTGACCATCTGCCTGCTGTTGAAAATGAAATCGCTGGTGTTGGATGACTGCCGCGTTTCGCCATTCACCCGCGTCTCCAGTTTCAGGTTGTCAGGATTGATCTGGTCGGCCGTGACCATGTACGGGCCGAGCGGCGCAAACTGATCAGGGGTCTTGCCGATCATCCACTGGCCCCCGGTTTCAAGCTGCAGATCGCGGGCAGTAAAGTCATTGCCGGTACAGTATCCAGCCACGTAGAAAAGTGCATCGGCCTCGCTGACATTTTTTGCTTCCGTGCCAATGACCATCACCAGCTCGCATTCATAATCGAACTTTTTGGCATATTCCACCGGCAGCTTGACCGTACCCTTGTGATGATTCAGCGCGACATTGAACTTGTTAAACAGCACTGGCGCTTTGGGAATGGGCGAGCCTATCTCCTGCGCGTGCTTACGGTAATTCAGCCCCACACAGACAATCTTTTCAGGATGCACCACCACCGGCCCATACTCAATGCCGTCTTCCTTGACAAAGGCCGAATGCGCCGCGCTTGATTTCAGTGCGGCATCCACTAGCGCGTTCAAACTGGGACCGTCTTCATGCTGCAGCAGATCGTCGACGCTGGCGGGCGCGTGCATTTTCAGCAGTTTCGCGGCTTCCGGCACTACCAGAATGCCTTTGTCGGTTTTTACCGCGAGTTGATATTCGCCGTTGCGACGCAGGTTCAGCACGGTGAGCTTCTGCGCCATGCCCCGCTTCCGTTGATCATCTGCGCTGACAGCATGGGCCATGGTGAAGTCTCCTGTAGCGGCCACGGCCGCAATTGCACCCGCTCCCTGCAAAACTTTTCTGCGCTCCATAATTTGACGCTCCTTTAGGAGTGGGAATGATAATACAGGTCAGTTGCTTACAGCGAGGGAGACCGCTTTGTAGATGCCAGCCGCAGATTGAGTACTCTTACGAAATGCCCATCGGCAGGAACGGCTATAGTGTGAAGATTCAGATGGCTTGGCCGTCACCGGCTATAGCGGTACGCTGCTGTTGGATCCAGAGGCGTTCGATCTGGCATGGCTGGTGGTTCGCACGGACGAAGTTGCCTCCTGTCAGTTCA
>DASXJO010000149.1:0-4458 GCA_036497385.1 Candidatus Angelobacter sp.
CAATGCCACGCCGCTGGAAAAATACGAGAGCTACCGCATATACATTGGGAAATGGCGGACGCAGCCGAACCAGCCTGACCTTGCGCCTACGTTTTATAACCTCGTCGATACGTTCATGCGCTCCATGGGACTGGAGCAATACTCGCCCGTTACCGGCAGCCATTCCAGCGCGCTGGTTGAGGATTATCCGGAAGTTTATCTGCGGCCCGGCGCAAAGGATTTTGAAAAGCTGCTGGCGCGCAAAGATATCCCTGCTGCTGAGCGTCGGCCAGTACTGGAGAAGCTACGCCAGCAAGGCTGCGTGTATTCACCCAAGCACAATCTTCTGCTGATCAAGCGCTTTCAGCTCTCCAACGCCGCTGAAGAGGCCGTGCGTTTTGTCCAGTATGAATGCCGTGGCGCGGCCTGCTCCAATGGTCCATGGGCAGGCAGTTCACACCAGGACCAGTTTTATTTTGACGTGATTGAGCGTGCTTTTATTACTTTTGGGGCGCGTGTGCTGCTGCCGCATTATCCTGTCATGCGCCAGCGCGATTTCCGCGCGCTGAGCAGCCTGCCGCGCGACGCCGCGACAAAACAGGTTGCATTCACTCCACGCGAGCATCGCGAGATGATCGAGTTTCTGGTGTTGCACAAAGAAGCTGAAGGGCATGCGCGCCTGCGGTCAGAGCTGCCGCGCGTGATCGCCACGGGAATTGCCTCGACCGGCAAAAAACGCGAGTTCCTGGTCCGCCATCTGGGCGCGATGCTGGGCGCAGAGATGCATGAGGCATACCTTGCCGGGTCAATGAGCAAAAGCTTTCTGCGGTCTCTTTTCTTCCGCAAGATCCATCTGCCCGGCGTTGCCAGGAAAACTTATTTCGAACTGGCGCGACGCGTAAATCCCGCTCAGGGAAAGCTCTTTTCTTAGCCAAAACCTACCACGGAGACACGGAGGCACGGAGAAGAGCTAAGGGTTCGCTGGACGCGAGTATATTGTTGAAAAACATAATTCAAACGCTGGCGCCACTACATTGTTCCACCACTGTTCTTCTGCCAAAGCGCCCGAAAGATAATTGGAACAGCTTTCACCAGAGTGTCCCAGCCTTCCATGTTCTCGTTAACTTCCAGAGTTTCATTATTAGCGACTTCAAAAATCATGCAAATGCAATCAACGGTGAACTGGTCTCTCTTAAAAACAGCAACTTGAGTTACCTCAGGCCAGTTGAAAGCAACAGTCTTGTCCGGGAGATCCTCGCGAAATAGGCGTGGTTTTCCCGGTACGACGATATCCACTCTGTCAGGAAGCGTATGAATGGCGCAGCGGCGACGCGTTTTCATTGGCTATAATTCTACCTCTCCTGTTTTCCTCCGTGTCTCCGTGCCTCCGTGGTAGTTTGGATTTAGTGTTAATCTGAAGTCTCAGATGGACGCAACCTCTCTCCGAAAATTACTTCAGGAAGTCCGTAGCGGCAAGGTTTCGCCCGATGACGCTGTTGCCCGCATGCGGCACATGCCCTTTGAAGATCTTGGTTTCGCCAAGGTTGACCATCATCGTCGCGTGCGGTCGGGGATGCCGGAAGTAATTTTTGCGCAGGGAAAAACGCCGGCACAGGTGGCAAAGATTTTCAAGAGCATGGCGGCGCAGGGCGGGAATGTGCTGGCGACCAAAGCCACTGCGGAGCATTTTCGCGCGGTGAAAAAACTTGTCCGCAAAGCTGAGTATCGAGAGATGGCGCGGGCCATCATTCTCCAGCAGGATCCGGCGAACTACGGCAAAGGTGCGGTAGTGATAATTTCCGCCGGGACCAGCGATATTCCTGTGGCGGAAGAAGCCCTGGTCACGGCAGAAATCATGGGCAATGAAGTTGCTCATTTATATGACGTGGGCGTTGCGGGAATACATCGGCTGCTGGCGAGCAGGAAAGTATTCGACAAAGCTCGAGTGATCATTGTCTGTGCCGGCATGGAAGGCGCGCTGCCGAGCGTGGTTGGCGGGCTGGCGCGGGTGCCGGTGATCGCCGTGCCAACCAGCATTGGCTATGGTGCTTCTTTCAATGGCCTGGCCGCCCTGCTGGGCATGCTCAACTCCTGCGCGTCGAATGTAAGCGTAGTGAATATCGACAATGGTTTTGGCGCGGGCTACGTCGCGTCCATGATTAACCGTCTCTAGCCGCTACACCGATTCTTTCACTCACTACTTCCCTCCAGCTCAGATCACAAAATTTTACGTAAAGCAAGATGTACATTTACCTTTCCAAACTTTTCGTATGCAACGCGCGAAATTTGGTTCGCGTCTTACTGGCAGGTGTAAAATCTGCAATTGAATGAGGGGCCTGCGGACCTTCCCAAAGGGATCTTCTCCCAGCCGAGGCACACATGAATGTTCACGTCAGCTACAAGGCAGGCAAGACGCCCGATATCGAGCGCGAATTCAAGCACCAAATACAAAAACTGGAACCCCGATTGCAGGTTTTTAAACCCGATCTGGTGCATCTGCACGCAACGGTGGTACAGGATAATGACCACAGCGCCAGTGCGTCATTGAATCTGCGCTTGCCGTCCGGACAGATGGCCGCACAAAGCTCCGGCGAAAATGCGATAGCTGCAACTAAAGCTGCTTTCGCCGATTTAATCTCGCAACTGACAA
Source organism: Candidatus Angelobacter sp. (assembly GCA_036497385.1). Taxonomy (GTDB): domain Bacteria; phylum Acidobacteriota; class Terriglobia; order Terriglobales; family Acidobacteriaceae; genus Angelobacter. Next base: position 2,630 of record DASXJO010000149.1, read on the forward strand.
AACACAAAGAGCTGCTGCGCGGCCACTGGACGCGAAAATCCTTGCGACGCGCCGGTCGGGAGGGGCTTACGCAAATGCCGCTTCCTGCTGATACGGCGCCCGCCGCCACGAATGGAAAAGCGCATACCCCGGCATCTCGCTCCCCGTTAGAGATAAGCCCACCAGCGGGGCAAACCGATAGTGCGGCTGTCGCGAATGTGGAGCTATGGCTGAGCGCCAACCTGGGCAAACTGAAAGAGTTTATAGATCAGGAATTGAACTTCCAGATTGAATCGGACCGAATCCGTGAAGGCCAGATCACCCGCGATGAAGTGATCGATGAAGTGATTGTGAACGCGCTTTCACAGGAAGGCGGCAAGAGAGAACTGCTGTCGCCGGAAAGCTGGTTTCCTCGCCTGGCTTTGCAGGCCATTCGACGGCTGGTCCATGACAACGCCGATACGGCCAATATCTCACTGGATGCGCCGGCAGCAATCCAAAATGTGACGGGCAGTGATGAAAACGTGCTGCAGTATCACCAACCCGATGACAGCCTGCCGGAGGAAAGCATTATTCGCGACGCAAACATGCGCACGCCGGAAGAGATCATTGCCGGGGATGAGTTTGTGGCGCAACTGGATATCGTCCTGAACGGCGTCAAGGAGAACGATAGAGAAGCTTTTGTGCTGTATACGCTGGAAGGTTTTACCGTGGATGAAATCTCGCGCCTGGCGGGGCGTTCACAGGAACAGGTGCGCCAATCCATCCAAGAGGCGCGCACCCACATCCAGCAGAAGTTACCCATGCAAAACCAGCTCAGGAAAACGTTGCTGCATCATTCCCGGGTTGCATAGCGAAACCGAAAAGGAGATCTGCGAATGATAACGCGTGAAGAAATTCGCCAGCTGGCGCAATTTGAATCGCCCGCCGGATGCGCCATCACTTTTTATTTCCAGCCACACACGCCGCAGAACCAATCGCACCGTGAAGAAGCGATTATTGCGAAAGACCTGGTGCGCGATGTTTTGCGCAAGGCAGAGCGCAATGGCAACCAGTCCGCCCTACGCGAGGACCTGGAGAAAATATTGACGATTGCCGAAGGGCTGCATGGAAACCACTCGCGTGGCAAGGCCATTTTTGCCTGCCGTGAGCAGGGAATATGGCGTGAGCTGGACATTCCGGCGCGGCCGGAGCCTTCACAGATCACGGTGAACTCGCGTTTTCACCTGCGTCCTATGGTGGACGCAATGTCCGGCCCGCCGCGAACATGTATTGCATTGGTGAACCGGAAGAAAGCGCGCATTTTTGAATTACAGGAAGGCGAAATCACGCAGAAGCCCGACCTGGAGTTTGGGCCGACACCCTATCTGGGCCGCAGCGATGGTTTTCAGGGTTATGACGCAGGACATCGGGAACGCCACGTGGAAAACCAGATCATGCAGCATTTCAAGATCTTTGCGGAATCCTTGCTGATGCTGGCCCATCGCGACAAATTTGATGCGCTGCTGATTGGATGCCAGGACGAAAATTGGCCAGAGATCGAACCGCACCTGAATACGACGTTGAAACAGAAACTGGCTGGACGGTTTGTGGTTGATGTGGGCACGGCCTCCGCCGAAGATGTGCGGGAACACGCGGAGCGCATTCTTACTGAAAGCATGCTGGCAGAGCAAACCGGGGTGATTCGCGAAGTAATGGGCGAGGCCCAACGCAATGCGCGCGGCGCAGTTGGCTTAAAGCATGTGCTGAACGCGCTGGAGCGCCAGGAAGTGCAGACTCTTCTGGTGCTGCGCGGCTTCAAGGCGGAAGCCGTGGAGTGCACCAACTGCCGGCACCTGGATACGCGGATG
>DASXJO010000150.1:0-2742 GCA_036497385.1 Candidatus Angelobacter sp.
GGTGAGTGGATGACTTACCAGATCAATGTCGCCGTCACCGGAACTTACAGCCTGGCAGTTTCCGCGGCACAGAATGCGACTCCGGCTCAATACCGGATTGAAGTTGACAACAGCGACATAACCGGCCCGGTTTCAGTAACCAGCACAGGAAGCTGGGACGTATACCAGTGGTTTGTAGCGCCGAACAATGTACAGCTTAATGCCGGTACGCACACGCTCAAACTTGATTCGGTCCAGCAGAGCTATCGTGTAGACCAGTTGCGCATCGTGCCCGTCAGCACGCAGGCCCAGGGGTGCGGCACTGCCGACTTCTGCCTTGATTTTGAGGCCAGCCCCAACACGCAATTCGACTGCATTGATTTTCCCTGCACGGCTGACCAGAACCAGGTGCGAATGCAAAGCCTGGGAAATACGATTACCGGGGAGGCACAGAACCATGCCGATCCATTCCCGCCTGGAGACCGCGCAGCGGACACCACGCGGATCGCGCTGGTAGACGGCGGACGCAATGGCGGCAAAGCGATCCAACTGACAACGCTTAACAATGACAGTAATGTGCATAGCAGCGGCAGTATGGAACGGTCAGAGGTCTCGTTCTTGCAGGCCGACACCGGCGCTGTCGAGGGGGCTGATACGTGGTGGGCACATTCGGTGTTCGTGCCCCTGAATTCGACTCTGCCTTCGGCCATTGATGACGGCGCTGGGATCTTTCAATTCCATGGCAGCGGCGGTGGTGCGCCGAATTTCATTCTCTCGATCATGAACCAAACCGGGAACAACCCACATAAAGTATTCCGTGCCTACACAGGCGGGAATGGGGGGCTAGACTCTGTCGGTACCCAATACATGTACACAATCGACGGGAACACAAGAATCGGCCAATGTATCTATGATGACTTCCAGCAAGGTGTCTGGTACGACTTTGTTTACCACATCAAATGGTCATCGAACGGCACAGGCCGCCACGAGATTTGGATGCGCAAAGGAAGCGGCCCGGTCACGAAGGTGCTGGACAAGTCAGGAATCAGCACGCTCTATGCCGGCGACAGCGCTTATCTTAAGTTCGGCGTCTATCACGATCCTGTTGTGGGCGCGAATACCTCAGTCATTCACGACCGGATTCGCCGAGGCGGCAGCGCCGACGCGGTAAGAATGCCTGATTTCGTAATCGATCCGAATGCCGGTGTTACCCAATGTGCCGGAGTTGCACCGTAATCCAGTCAGATGCACTCAGCATCTGGCATTAGTAGAGCAATACCAACTGTGTTGCGGAGCTTGCGTGGCCCAGAACATCGGGCCCGCTCTATTAATAGGCAGCGTGCCGCTCGGTAAACTCAATCAAACGCATTTTCCCGCCCTCACAGCCGCTAAGTTTCACTAGCAGACTTTATATTGGCCTACACAAGACACGCTCCACCCCGCAGAGTTACAATTTCGTTTTCGCAAATTGCTGTCATTCTGAACTGCAATGTCACGGAGGCATCCTGTGGACGATCTGCCCGACAAGCCTGTAAACGAGACAAGCGACAAGCCCGAAAAATCCAAATCGTCATCTTCCAGCTCTGGAGTTTCCCGGCGCGACTTTTTGAAAATCTCCGGCGTCTCCGCGGCCGTTCCGCTTGTGAGCCACGTCAGCGCGCTTGCATTCGATGACACGCCGCACGTCCAGGGCCCGGGCAAAGTTCCGGTATCGCTCAATGTGAATGGCAAAAAGCTCAATGCGCAGCTTGAGCCCCGCGTCACCTTGCTGGATGCCCTACGCGACCAATTTGAGCTTACCGGCGCAAAGCGCGTTTGCGATCGCGGCACCTGCGGCGCTTGCACCGTGCTGATGGACAACAAGGCCGTGTACTCCTGCTCGGTGCTTGCCATCGACGCGCAAAGCGCGCAGATCACCACCGTGGAAGGCCTCGGCGAACCGGGCCATCTTCATCCCATACAGCAGGCATTCATCGATAACGATGCTCAGCAATGCGGCTTCTGCACGCCGGGCTTCGTAGTCGCCACCAAAGCTTTTCTCGATCAGCATCCCAACCCCACGCCGGAGCAGATCAAGCACGGGCTGGGCGGAAACTTCTGCCGTTGCGGAACTTATGCCGGAATGCGCGCCGCTATTGTGCAGGCCGCGAAGACGAAAGGAGCCTGATCCATGGCAGACGACAATACTAAATATGGATGGCCCGCCGCTGACCAGCGCACGCTCATTGGCAAGCGCATCTCCCGCGTCGATGGGCCGGACAAAGTTTCAGGCCGCGCCAAATACACCTATGACCTGCATCGGCCGGGCATGCTGTATGGCAAAGTGGTGCGCTCTCCTCATGCTCACGCCAAGGTCGTAAGCGTTGACACATCCACCGCCGAGAAAATGCCCGGCGTAAAAGGCGTTTACATCATCCAGGATAAAGGCAGTGAAATTCACTGGGCTGGCGATGACGTTGTAGTCGTGGCCGCTGTCGATGAGCCCACCGCAGCGGACGCCGCACGCGCCATCAAAGTGGAATATCAGCCACTTCCCTTCTTTGTCGACGACTTTTCCGAGCCGAAGAATGTAGCTGAGAGCACTGGCCCGCTTACCCAGCGCGATATCGGCCAAATGCTGAACGACGACGCGCCGGACGATCAGGTGATTGCTGCCATACAAAAACGCGGTCTGGCCTTTAAGGTGACACCCGAACTGGAAAAGCGGCTGAAAGACAATGAAGTTAGCGATGAGGTAATCAAAGCGCTGCAGGCCGCTCCGGT